>JBILWF010000704.1:0-5523 GCA_044370075.1 Chthoniobacteraceae bacterium
GGACGTAAAACGGAATAAGAGAGAGCTGCTTAACATGAAGGCGGCGTGAATGAAGCGGCGCCGGTCCTAGCGTACCCGCCCCCAGTGCGCATTGAAGGGCCAGTACACCATCCAGCCCCGGCCAATCACATTGCGCTCGGGAACCGGGCCCCAGTCCCGCGAGTCGGAGGAGTGATACGAGTTGTCTCCCAGCGCGAAATAGCTGTGCAGCGGGACCGAGTAGGTCGCGGTGCTCGAACCAAGGATTGCAAAGCGGCGCTGCTCAGGGCCGTTGGAGTAGCCCCGGTACCCCGCCGGCGGAGAGGTGATGTCCCCGGACATGACCCGCTGAAAGGGTTCCTCCGGTGCAAGGACACCGTTGCGGTAGAGGGCCGGCGGATCAATGCGGAGGGTGTCGCCCCCGACGCCGGCGAGCCGCTTGATGTAGTACTGCGAGGGCCCCCCGGGGTTGACCACGTTCTCGTGCGTGGGGATGTTCACGGTGTTGAACACAAAAACGTCGCCCTGCCTGGGGCTGAAAAAGTGAACGCTGCACTTGTCCACCAGCACATGGTCCCCGGTGTCCGTGTGCCCGCGCGCAATGATGTCCCCGGGGTTGACCCGGCGGCCCCGCGCGCAGCGCTCGTCCTTGTGCAGCGCTGTCACCGGCACGCTGGCGGTGTAGGTGCCTTGGTCGGTCCGTATCACTGAGTACGTCAGAAAACGAAGCAAACTCGACTGGATGCCAAAGCGGTGCCGCTCCTCGATGTCCATAATGGTTTCGGAGCGGGTTGCCACGATGTCAAAATAGTCCCGGCCCAAAACAGCCCAGTCCCAGACGCGCCTTAAAAACGGGGGCGGAGGCGCCGAACTCTCCCGGGTGATAATCCCGTTGAGGGTGGGTTGCATCGAGCCCGTGGGAATGGTGAAGGGCTGCACAAAATAGGTGCGCACGCCCAAGGCAATGCTGATGGCTACTACAAAGGTCTCGACGTTCTCGCGCCAACCGCCGTCCCGGATCGGGGGGGCGAGTTTGCGGCATACCTCGTCGAGATGTTGCATGGCGCTTTCCATCGCTTCCCTGCTGCGCTCCTTCAGCGCCACCGTCAGCACTCCGATGGCCGACTCCACTTCCCGTACGGTCTCCGTCGAAACCACATCCCGGCGGTAGGCAAGTAGCTTGCGGGCCTCCTGCTGGTAAATGCGGGCCTTTTGGACGTGTTTGGGGGTGAAGGGAAACATCCCTCGACGATGTATCCGGTTAGGGAGCGGTTTGCAATGTGGAGCGCCCGCAGTTTTAGAACGGCCGTTTTCGGGGAGTGTGCGGGACGCGGCCCCGCACAAGCCTCACGCATGCGCCGGCGCCCGCTCGCGGGTCGCCAAAGCGGGCTGCGCGGGAATGGTATGGCAGCATGTTGCATATTACGATCACGGGTGTCTCCACCTCCGATCACCCGGGCTTTGGGGGTTGGTTTCCGCGGGGCTTTTTGTTTACGTTAGGGGTTCTGCTTGAACCGCGTGAGCAGAAGTCGAACCACCCCCTTTGGACCATCCCCCTCCCTGCCGCCGAATCCCGCCCTTTTTTTTGGAGCGGACCGCTCTGACGCGCGCGAAACCGCGCCGGCTCAGACGCCCCGGCGCTTTGTCCAAACATCCCCCTCGATGCTCCCCGCGCGGGCGGCCCGGGGGCGGATTTGGGTGCCTGCTGGAGGCGTGGCAAACCGGAGGAGCTCCGCAGATGCTGCGTGTGTCGCCGCTGCTTGTGCGGGTGGTGACGGCCTGGGTGCTGGGGGCTTTGCTGGGGATGGATCTGCCTGTGCGCGGCGCGCCCCTTTTCTGGGGCGGCACAGTAAACGGCACTTGGAACACGCCCGCCAACTGGTCCACCGCCGCGGGCGCCGCCACGCCCAATCCCCTGAGCCTGGGCGGAACCGCCGACACCTTCACATTCAGCATCAGCCCGGTGCAAACCGACCAGACAGTTTATCTGGACGGGGACCAGAGCGTGAATGCGCTGATTTTTTCCGGCAGCGGCAGAACCGTGTTGTTGGGAGGTGCGGCGGGTTCGCCGGCGGCGAACGTCCTCACTTTGGGCGGCGCCGGGGCGGGGATCACCCTCAACGCCGGGGCTGGTGCGGTGGTTCTTGGGGATGAATCGGGTTCGCCCGTGGCGCGGGTGAATTTGAACCTCGACACCACCTCGAGTCCGACCGTGACCTTTGCCAACCACTCCTTTTCGGCGCTGACCCTCGCCAACGCCGTCACGGTGCAGGGCGGCGGTGGATTGATCCTCGCCGGAAGCGGGATGGGGACGAGCACCATGGCGGGGGAGATCGCGACATCCGGATCCATCACCAAACAGAACACGATCGCGCGCTGGACCCTTTCGGGGGCGAATGCCATCACCGGATCGGTGAACATGCTCGGCGGGGTGTTGCGGCTTGCAAACGCAGCGGCGCTGGGCAGTGGTTCTTTGTGGATTGGAGGCGGTACGACCGAGTTTGCGGGCGATGGGACCACAGCCTTTGGCAATGCCCTCACGGTGACTGCGAACAACACGATCACCCTTGACCGGATCACGGCTGGTTCCGGGGCGACCCACATGGTGGGGTCGTACACGATCAACAATTCGGTGCAGAGTTTCCAGGCCGGCGGCCTTCTCTCCAGTGGCACGGCACGCTTGCTCGTAGGAACGGCGTATCTCTCCAGCAACCAGCCCGTCTTCCGTGCGCTCAACAGCTACACACAACCCGCGGTGCGCACGCAGATAACCTTCGGGAGTCTGTGGGGATCGGGCGCGCTGGTGCCTTCCTTCACCGGGGCGGGCGATTTTGTGGTGGCCTCCTCTCTCGGATCGGGAGTGAACGGTTTTGCCAAGGGTGGCGCGGGAAACCTCATTTTGCGGGGCTCCGGCAGGGGGAGCAGCGCAGCTGGCACGGTGACACTTGGGGGAGGTTCGCTCATTTTGGATTACGCGGGGATGCCGGCGCTCACGGACTTGCTCAACACGCTCACCCCGGTGACCTTCGGTGGGGGAAATTTGGTTTTTCAGGGCAGTCCTGGAGTTGCGGGCAGCCAGACGCTGGGGGCGTTGACGCTCAACGCCGGGGGCGGTCGTCTCTTGATGAACCTGAACGGAGCTGCGTCCGGGAGCCTGAACTTTCCGAGCCTCACCAACACCAACCCGGGGGGTGCCCTTTTGGTGGGAACCTCCAGCGCGGCGGGCACGGTCTCCTCCGCCACGGGGCTCTCCAACAATCTGTTGGGCGGGACGGCGCGGGTTATTTTCTTCAACGGCGTCACATACCGCTTTGCGTCAAAGGTGCCCGGAGCGGCCAACAGCATTCTCTCCGGCACCACGGGTGTCCTGCTGCCCAATGCGGCGCTGACCTCCACCACCAACTATGAGCTAAGCGGGGGAAGCGCGCTTACCGTCGGAGCCCAGACGCTAAATTCGCTGCGAATCACCACCACAGCCCCCGGTCAAACCCTCTCTTCGACCGGGTCGCTCGCCTTGACCTCGGGTGGCCTTTTGTTTGTCGGCTCTCACGACTACACCATCGCCGGGTCGTTGCGCAGCGGGATCGGGACCAACCCGGACCTGTTGGTGCACCAGTACGGAGCGGGCACCCTCACGCTGTCCGGGGTGGTGACCCAAGCCGGAACCAGCCAGGCGCTCACCAAAACCGGTCCCGGGCGGCTTGTTCTGGCGGGATCCAACCAGTTTTCGGGGCCGGTTTACATTAACGAGGGAATCCTTTCCGTGCTCGGCCCGGGAACGGGGGAGGCGGGCTGGAATGCCCTGGGAACCACGGCCAACCGCACGCTTTTTCTCAACGGCGGAACCTTCCAAATCACCGGCAGTGCCGGGTATGCGCTCACCAACAAAACGATCGCGGTGGGAAGCGCCGGCGGCGTCCTCGACGTGGGGAGCAGTACGCTGACGCTGGGCACCACGGCGAATTTGTTGACTGGAAACGGCGATTTAATTCTGGGAGGACAGACCACACCCGAGGGAGTGCTTTCGCTGGCCACTGGCAACACCCTCACCGGCGACGTGTACGTGCAGAAAGGCGTCCTGCGTCTTTCCAACGCCACAGGGGCAGGTTCGGGCGTCCTCGTTGTCTCAAACGGGGCTGCCTTGGATGTGCAGGTGGCCTCAGTGGCCAACGCGGTTTCCCTCGCGGGGACAGGCACCTATGGAACGGGGGCCCTGACCAACAGCAGCAGCGCGGGCACCGCATCCGTCACGGGGCCCGTGTTTCTGGGGGGCGATGTCTGGATAGGAGGCAGCCTCGCGCTCAGCGGACAGGTGAGCGACCGGGGCATGGGCTATGGCATTACCAAGGTGGGTTCCGGACAGCTCGCTTTGAGCGGAACAAACACCTTCTCGGGCTCCTTGCAGATCAACGCCGGTACGCTCCGTTTGGGAAAGTTTGCCTTTCCCAACGCACTGTCCGCCGGTCGCGTGTCGGTGGCCCCCGGAGCCGCCTTGACCCTCGCTTACGGCACCGCAGCCGACTGGACGCCGGGCGATGCGAACACCTTTTTCGCGACCCCCAACAACTACGCGCCGGGAAGTATGGTGGGACTGGATGTGACGGCGGCCGCGACGGTCGCCACCCCGTTGGACATCGACCTAAACTTTGGAAAGTTTGGCGCAGGCACCCTGACGCTGACTGGTTCGAACCGGTTCGCCTTTCCCCTCGCCATCGTGACCGGAGCCTTGGTGGTGAATTCTGCCGCGGCCATGGGAGGCGAGGGCAAAATCGTCCGAGTCGGAACCGGAGCCATCTTTGGCCTGGTTTGGGACGGTTCCGGTGCGGCACTCAACGTCGGAATCCCCGAGGCCTACACCGTGGGCGGAACGGTTGAGGCACTGGGGGCGAGCGCCGGCATGACCGTGGCGCGTATGGGAACTTCAGCGGCCAACAAGACCCTGAGAATGCCCTTTTTAAACCTGGGTACGACCACCCTCACAGTTACACCCTCCAACAATTACGGGCTGGAATTTATTGAGGCCGTGACTCTTTTGGGCGGGACGGCCACCTTTAACGTGGGAGGCACACAGCCCACTGGCGTGGTGCCCGCGCTCACACTGAGCGCGCCCGTCATCGGGGAGGTTCCCCTTTTCACCAAGGACGGCACCGGCGTGCTTGTGCTCACCAACACAGCCAACTCCTTTGGCATCCCCGGCGGCACCCTCGACATTGTTTCCGGCCTGCTCCAGATCGGAACCATGGACGTGCTCGGGGATTCCGGTACGGTCCGAATTTCGAGCGCCAGCGGCGTGCGCGGACTTCGCGCGGCCGGAACCTTTGTTTTTGACCGCACGCTGTTTCTCAACGGTGGCTCGTCGGCGGTGGATGTGACGGCGGGCAACACGCTCACGCTGGCCACCCCGCTGGCCTACAGTGCTTCAGCCAACGCGCTGGCCAAGAATGACAACGGCCTGCTGGTTCTTTCCGCAGACAACACCGGATGGGATGGAAGACTCTTTATTCAGGCAGGCACCGTCCGCGTCACCAACGCCAACGCGCTTGG
>JBILWF010000195.1:0-5509 GCA_044370075.1 Chthoniobacteraceae bacterium
TGGCATTCCCTATAGCAACGACATGGCCCTCGATTCGAAAAATGCGCGATTCGCCAAGGACTGCGTGTTCCGTGAGGGCATGACCGCGGAGAATGCCCGCGACTCCGAACCGCGCAACAAGGTGCCGCTTCTGCGCGGGGAGGAGGTCATCGAGTATCCGGTGGACCAGGACACGCTCACGCAGCGCTACACGGCTGAATCCCTCGCTTTCATTCGCGCAAACCGGGACAAGCCGTTTTTCCTCTACCTGCCCCACAGCATGGTGCACCAGCCGCTGGCTGCCTCTGCATCCTTCCGGGGCCGCAGCGGGCACGGTTTGTTCGGGGACGCCGTGGAGGAGCTCGACTGGTCCGTGGGCGAAATCCTCAAGACGCTGCAGGAACTCCAGCTGGACTCCAAAACGCTCGTTATTTTCACATCCGACAACGGCGCGGCCAGCGGTTCCTCGCTGCCGTGGCGCGGGAAAAAAGGCTCCACCTACGAGGGGGGCGTGCGGGAGCCCTGCATCATGCGCTGGCCCGGGCACATCCCCGCCGGCAGCGAATGCGCCCATATCGCGGGAAACATCGACGTGCTGCCCACACTGGCCGCGCTGGTGGGAGGCGGCGCCCCGACCGACCGCGTGCTCGACGGGCGCGACATTTCCACGCTGCTTTTTGAGGCCGATCCCAAGCCGGTGCGCGACACCCACCTGTATTTCAGCCGGGGCTCCCAGCCCGCGGCTATCCGGCAGGGGCGCTGGAAGCTCCATGTTTTGCCCCCCATCCCGAAGGGATCCCAGGCCGCTCCTGCGAAGGCCGGCGTCGAACCCGAGCTCTACGATTTGGAGGCGGATCCAGCGGAATCCACCAACGTGGCTGCTCGGCATCCCGACCGCGTTGCGCAACTCTCCGCGGAGCTTCAAAAACGCGCGGAAGAAATCCGCAAAAACCAGCGAGGTGGCAACCGTCCCTAAAGCCCTGGTCTCCCGCCGCGCGCCTCAGTTGCGCTGCTGCTCGAGCAGCGTGGCGCACAGGGGTTCCATCGACTCGCGGACCAAAACACTGGCGGGAAAAAGTTTCTGGGCTCTTAAAAACCACGCGAGGCTCGGGGCGGCTTGTGCTTCCTCCCGCAGCTTCTGGGCTTTTTGAACCGCCTCCACAAACGCGGAGGCCCGGATGGCATACTCGGCGGCAGCCGAGGTCAAACGTGCCTCATCCGGCAGCGATTTGCTCAGCACATGGACCTTTTCCCACGCGCCGGCCGGGTTGCCTTCCTCGTTGAGCTTGGCCGCCATCGCAAGCGCTCCTTCCACCGACTGCCCCCGCTCGAGTATCTCGCGCAGACGCGCTTTTTTTTCCGGGGGAGCCGGGAGCAGTCCGGCCTGAAACCGGGCGGCCTGCTCGCAAATCCGGCGAAAGTTTTTCTGTGAAACAAGCTCCTCAAATTCCCTGAGTACCATCGCCGCCTCATCCGACTGCCGGAAGCCCGAGGCGGCCAGGGCGAGCAGATCCGGATTGTTCGGCCAGATTTGTGCGGCATCGGAGAGGCTTTTTTCAAACCCCGCCTTGTCTCCCTCCTGCAGCGCGGCGCGCGCCTTTTGGAGGCAGAGTCCCGCGGCGTTTCGGGCCCCTTGGAGGGCGCCGAGCGCAGGGGCGGAATCAAAATCTGCGGCGGTTTTTTGCAGTCCCTGTTCGCCCTCGAGCAGCTCCGAAACAAGGGCGTAATCCCGGGCTTCCAGCGCCGATTGAAGGCGCATGGATTTTTGAAAATAAGCCAGCACCACCCGTTTGCGTTCCAGCGGAATGGTCCGCAACTCCGGCAAAAACTCTCCCACCATCAGCGCCTCGCGCAGTTTTTCGGTGGCGCCGCGCAGCTCCTGTTTTTCGAGGTGCTGGTGGAATGCGGTGACAGCCGTTTGCACATCCCGGATCGCTTCGAGGGCCAGTGTCTCGAGAACCGCCACGCTCGGTGGCGATCCGGAGCGTTCCCCGAGCGGGTTTGGGGCGGCGTTTGCCAGATTCAAGCGCGAGTCGCCGTCATCGAAGATGGCCCGGTAAAACCGGGTTCCGATCAGGAGATGATGAAAGCGTTTCTGCATGAAGAGCTGCACAAGCAGTCCCTGGTACGCGACCTTCGCCTGGATTTCCGAGAGCTGGCTGAGGGCCTCGTTTGCGGCCATCCTGGAGCCCTTCTCGAGAATGCTTCCCGCCCGGCCTGCCTGCTGGATGGCACCGCCAGCCCGCCCGTCGGCACCGCCTTTGGAGGCCGTGCCCATGTTTTTGAGCAACGCGTTGCGTTCCTCGTCCAGCACCCGGTTTGCCTCTTGAAGATGGCGCGTGTTGCGTTTGGTTTGCCATATCGCGTAGATGCCGTTGGCAAGCGTGTCGCTCAGGCGGCTGTCTCCCGGGTAGTAGGTGGCCCGGGTCAGCAGACGAAAGGCGTTGCTGAGCGAATTCGAATTTAACGAGCGCGGCTCCAAGAGTCCGGCGATTTGGAGCAGGATTTTCCGGTGGCCCTGCTCCGCCTCGCTGCTTTCCTCCGGCGTGTTGAGGTATTTTTCAAACCGGGCCAGAAACCGCGCGTTGGTGGCAGGATTCCATCCGGTGCCGTTAAACTTTAGGACGTCGGTTTGCTCGGCTTCGGCACCGGCGTTTGGCGGGGTAGCCTCGCTCTGCGCAAATGCAGCGTACGGCGGCAGCGCGAGCAGGGCGAAAAACGCGGTCCCGACCGTGGAAATTCCCGCGCACAGCAGCGTCCGTGGAGCGGTCGCGCTGCCATGCCCGGAAAACTCCGCGGGGATCCCGGCGGGTTTTCCAAAACTCAGAGTTTTCCTGCGCCCGGGCATCCTTGCTGCCTTTATGGTGCGGGCGTGGAACTGGCGGGCATGACGGCCTGCTTGAGCCGCTGGATGCCTTCGTCCGCGAGAGTGCTCTTGGGGTAGAGACGCTGCGCCTTTAAATACCATGCAAGGCTCGAAGGCATCTGCGAGCGCGTCTCCAAATCCCGGGCGCCTTGAACCGTCCGCACGAAATCAGCCGCCTTGGCAGAGTAGAGCGCGCGTGACTGGTTGATTTGAACGTCCTCGGGAAACTTTTGGGCGATCTTGTCCAGCGTCTCCCAGGCGCCGGCGGGGTTGCCGAGGCGGTCCAGTTCCTTGGATGCCATCAGCGCGGTTTCCATGCTCTTAAAGTCCTCGAGAACGGCCTTGAGCTGCGCCTGTTTTTCAGGAGGCGCGTTGTGGGTGGCGGCGAGGAAACGGGGGGCTTCGTCGGCGATGCGGCGGATGTTTTTTTGTGCGATGAGTTGGTCGAGTTCCACGGTCGCTTGGGACATCTGGTCGTTCGCGGCAAAGGCCTTGTTGGCCACCTCCTGCAACTCGGGGTTGTTGGGCCAGATTTTACCCGCCTCCTCCAGCGCGGCTGCAAACGCCGCCTTGTCCCCCGAAATGGCCGCACTGCGTGCCTTGGCCAGATGCAGGCGCGCCGCATTGCGGGCGGTCTCAATAAGCGCGTTGGGACGCGTCGCATCGAAGTCCTTGGCCATCGCCTTGATCCCGTCTGTCGCGGATAAAATCTCCTGCGCCAGCGTGTAGTCCTTGGTCTCGATCGCAGACTGCAACCGGGAGAGCTTTTCCACAAACCCCAGTACGCGGCGTTTGCGATCGAAGGGCAGCGTGCGGATTTCGGGCAAAAACTCCCCCACCAAAAGAGCGTCCCGCAGCCGTTCCGAGGCGGAGCGCAGTTCCCCATATTCGTACAGGCGGTGAAACGCTTGCACGCCGGTTTGGGTTTCGCGGATGAGTTCGTTGGTGAGGGCTTCGATGGTCGAGACCGTTGCCGGAAGCCCCGATCCCTTGGTGAAAGGCATCTGACTGCTCTCGGGCAACTGAAGCTTGGAGTCGCTGCCGTCGCTGAAAATCGCCCGGTAAAACCGGCATCCGATGATCACATGGTGAAAGCGGCGCTGCATGAAAAGCTGCACGAGCAGGCCCTGATACTCGAGCTTTGCCTGCAACTCCGAAACACCCCCCTTGAGGCTGTTCGCGCGGACCTTGATCGAATTCTCCACCATTTTTTCCGCGTAGCCCGCAATGCGCACCGCGCTGAAGGAGGTCGCACTCGACTGAAGTTTTTCGGCGGTGGGTACGGGCGGATTCAGCCCTGTGTCCGCCGGGGCGTTGGAACCGGGGGCGGGAGTACCACCGGGGAGGCCGGGATTGGTTCCTGTGCCGGGAGGCTGTGCTGCGGTGGGATCCTGCGTGTTTTGGGGGGCGGGCTGCTGCGGGCGCGGCGGTTGCGCATTCGCGCCGGGCGCAGGCATCGGGGCGCGCGGGGTGACTTCGCGCGAACTTTGGCGCATGGAGTCCGCTTCGGACTGGGAACGGCGCGCCATGTTGGTGCGGATGCGGTCGTTCTCCTCCTCCAGGATCCGGTTGGCCTCCGCCAGGCGGAGCTGGTTGCGTTTGCTCGCCCAGACCGTGTAGATGGCGTTGGCTATGGTATCGCTCAGACGGCTGTCTCCCGGATAGCCCGCGGCCTTGGCGAGCAGTCGGTATGCGTTGCTGATCGTATTCGCGTTGAACACGTTGGGATCCAACATCGCAATGATCTTGGAGAGGATTTCCCGGTGGGCTTTCTCCTCCTCGCCGTTTTCCTCCGGGGTGTTGAGGTATTTTTCAAAACGGGCCCGGAACACCGCGTTGTCGGTAATACTCCATGTCTGGCCGTTAAAGCGGATGAGTCCCCCGGCGGGGTCCAGCGCCGGCAGGCGGTTGTCAAAGGCCGCGCCCGCCGCGTTCTGGGTGGGGTCGCCGGCTGCGGGGGGCGGTTGGTTCGGATTGGAGAGCACGGAGGTGGGTAACCCGTTTGCCGGAGCAGGGGGTGGTGGTGGCTGCGGCGCTCCTTGGGAAGGGGGGCCTCCGGCGGGGGGGGCCCCCGGGGCGGGAGGGGAGCCAGCGGGGACCGCGCCCGGAAGCGCGCCGGCCGGATTCTGCGAGAGCAGGTTTTTCATCGCCGAGGCATCGGGCGCCTGGGGCGCCGCGGCGGGCGGGGAAACCTGTGCATGGCAAACTGTGGACGCCAAGGCCAGCACGGGCCAAAGCGGGACGCGGGGGAAGAGCGTTGGCATAGCGGAGGGATAGGGCGGTTCTACGGTTTGCGAATGTCCTCTACATGAATGAGACCGGTGTCGGTCACGTGCACCCGAAAGTGCAGCTTTTGGCCGCGTTCGACGTTGGTTCCGTTGAGGGACGCGGGCACGAAAACCGGCAGCATGTCCCCGCCGCTTTCCACGGAGTAGAGCCTGCCGACGTTTTGGAGCACCTCCAGCGTGGTGTCCACCGTGGCCTCCAGTTTGTATTTGTTACCCCGCAGGCTGTTGGCGCTCTCCAGATATTCTTTGACTGGAAAGGGGCTGGTGGGTCCCCCCCCGTCCCGCCCTTGGGAAAGGAAGAAGTATCCCCCCGAGAGGGCGACGGTCATGGCACCCAACGTGGCGAACAATTTGGAGGCGGGAAACGAGGAACTGG
>JBILWF010000196.1:0-5507 GCA_044370075.1 Chthoniobacteraceae bacterium
GTCATAGGACTGGCAGCGTTGCGTTTGATTTCCTACAAGTTCCTCTCCAAGACGCGCACGTACGCGATTACCGCGATTTTGATCCTCGTGGCGATTCTGTCGCCGACACCGGATCCGATGACGTTCATCACGCTGGCGCTGCCGGTTTTAGCGATTTACGAGCTTTGTATTTGGATAGTTTGGCTCATGGATCGCCGCCGGGTGCAGTCGGAGGCGGGCGAAATTCAGCCCCTGGAATAGGACTGGCCTCGCTGGGGCGGTTTGCGATCGGAGCGATCGGAGCGATCGGAGCGTGCGGGGCGGTTGGGTATTTCAGATGACGTTTGGAGGGGTTGTGCTTTAGTGGGGCACGCCTGTGAGTGTTCTTGCCTCCCTCCAGTCCCTTTCCATCCCCGACTTGTGGCAGCAGGAGGCCGTACGCGCCCTGCGTTCGGGAGACGATGTGGTGGTGGATGCGCCCACGGGAGCGGGAAAGACGTGGATTTTCGAGCTCCTTTACGGGACGTTGAAGGGGCAGAGCGTATTCACCGTACCCACGCGCGCCCTGGCTAACGATAAGTATGCGGAATGGAAGGCGCGTGGATGGGAGGCGGGCATTGCCACTGGCGACGTGGCCGAGGGTCTGGACCGCAGGGTGGTTGTTGCCACGCTTGAAACGCAGCTGCACCGGTTGCTGGCCGGAAACGGACCGCGTCTTCTGGTTGTTGACGAATACCAGATGATTGGGGACCCGGTGCGGGGCGTACACTACGAGCTGGCGGTGGCGGTGGCGCCGGCGCACACGCAACTGCTTTTGCTGAGCGGTTCGGTTTCCAACCCGCAGGATGTGGCTGCCTGGCTTCAGCGGATCGGGCGCAGCTGCCGATTGGTGGTGCACCGGGAGCGTCCCGTGCCTCTGGAACAAGTGGAGCTCGGGGGATTGCCGGACCGTGCGCCGGCGCAGGTCCGCGGTTGGTGGCCGCGGGCGATTGCCAACGCTTTGAGCCAGGATCTGGGGCCGATTCTTATTTTTGCGCCCCGCAGACGCACGGCGGAGCAACTCGCCCTGCAGCTGGCGGCCGCTTTGCCGCCGTGTTCGCCGCCGCCTTTGGACGAGCGGCAGCAGCAGAGCGCGGGAAAAACGCTGCTGCGTCTTTTGAAGGCGCGGGTGGCGTTTCATCACAGCGGGCTCTCCTACGCGCAGCGGGCGCAGGTGGTGGAGCCTCTGGCCAAAGCCGGCCAGTTGCGGGTGGTGGTTGCCACCATGGGACTGGCCGCGGGCATCAACTTTTCAATGCGATCGGTTTTGATTGCCGGAACAACCTACATGGCAGGGCCTTTTGAAAAGCGGGTTTCCTCCGCCGAGTTGCTGCAAATGTTTGGACGCGCCGGCAGGCGGGGCTTGGACACGCAGGGCTACGCGCTGGTCACGCCCCAGCCGCCGCGGCTCGCCGATGCACAGCCCCTGCCATTGAGGCGGAGCGCGCAGCTCGACTGGTCCTCCTTCCTCGCCGTCCTCTCCCACGCGGATCCCGAGGCGGATTCCCCCTTCCGGGCTGCCCTCCGGTTGAACGCCCGGTTGTTCAGTCCGTCGGCGCCTCCTCTGGGATGCGAGCGGGCCCTGCAGACGGGCCCCGCCCCCTGCGGGTTTTGGGTCGATGCAGAACGGGCGCGTTTTTTGCGCCGGGGGCAGGAGAGGATGTGGAACAGCATGGGGGAATGGGAGCTTCTTCCTGCGCAAAAGCAGCAGGCGGCTCTTTCCGACCTCTGGGTCTGGCGGCAAGGCGCGGGCGGCGGGGAACCCGGGGAAGGGCCTCCCGTCGGAAAATGGGTTTTGGCGGAATCCCTGCCCGCTTGTATCCAGCCCCTCGGGAGGGGAACGCTGTGCCGGTTGCCAGGAAGTCGAAAGCGCTACGGAAAACAAGTCCACCTCGGGTCCCGGGCGGGGGACGGTTCGCTGAGGCTGGCGGGATGGTTGCGGGAATGCGCCGGCGCCCCGTCGGTGGACGCCGAATCGGTAGGCCGGCGTATTTTGGAGCGGATGCCGGCATGGACCGGGGGCGGGGTGGTGGTGGGCCTGCTGCCCGCTGGGGACCAGTTGTTTGCGCAGCTCTCCTACGGGCAGCTGTGCAGGGAGGCGTACGGCGATCGCGCCGGGCGCTTGCTGTGGGACCCGCCGCTGCGGCGGGAAATTCCGGTTCCGTGTGGGGGGTGTGCGCACCGTCCGGTGTGTTCAGCGGAAGAAAGCTTTCAATCCCCGGCGTATGCGTGGAGGGAACTGGGTTTGGTGGATGTTCGCGGGGCGCCCACCGAGCGCGGGAGGATGGTTTCCTTTTTTCAGCACGGCGAGGGGATCGCCCTTGCAGCCGCTTTGGAGGACCCCGCGTATCCGGTGGAGCATCTCGTTTTCGACCTGGCGGATTTGCGTGGAGGGCCGCGGTTTGCGGAGGAGGACGGTGCCGCCCTGGGGCGGCTGGCGTTGTGTTGCCAGCGGGCGACCCGTAACGCGGATCACGAGGGATATTTGCGGTATGGGGTTCCCTCCGAATACGGGGCAGGCGCTTCCGAGGTGGTGCGCCAGATTGTGGAGGAGGGCGTGCCGGTTGCGCGTCTTTTGAGCGAGCGGCTTCGTCCGGGAGATGTGGAGCGGGCGCTTCTCGAATGGCGCAGTCTGCTGCGTCAGATTGCGCATGCGCCCGCGCATCCGTGGCCGCGCTGGAGCGCGCTGCAGGAGGCGGCGGCAAAACATCTCGCTCGAGGTTGACGTGCTGGGGGGCGTGGGGTTGGGTTGGGTACCCACGGCGGTTTCCCAACCCCGCCTGCTCCACCTTTTTCCCTTTGAAAGCTCACCTTCCCCCCCATCCGACGCGCCTGTACTTCATACGGCACGGCGAAGTGGAAACCCGCTACCGCCGCATCTTTACGGGCTCCCAAATTGACATGGAATTATCGCCCCTCGGGCATGCGCATGGGGAGGCCGTCGCGGGTTGGTTCGGAGATTCTGCACTGGACGCGGTGTATGTGAGCCCGATGCGGCGGGTGCTTCAGACCGCCGCACCGCTGCTCCAGCGGCAGGGGATGCAGCCGGTGGTGCTGCCGGATTTGCGGGAGGTGGATTTTGGCGACTGGACCGGGTTTCGCTGGGATGAAATCCAGGAGCGGTTTGGCATCCATGCCTTTGACTGGCTGGAGACTCTGGAAAAAGCCGCCATTCCCAACGGGGAGTCTGCGCAGCAACTGCTGGGGCGGGTGCGCCCCTGTTTGCAGAGGATCCTGGATGAAAACCCGCACCGGAGTGTGGCCGTGTTTTGTCATGGCGGGATTATCCGGGTGATGCTGGCCCTGCTGCTGGAGGTGCCGCTGGCCCACACCGCGCATTACAACATCGACTACGGAAGCGTGACGATGCTCGAGCGGCAGCCGGAGAAAAAGCACGCCGTCGAAATCGAATTGCTCAACTTTTGTCCGATGAGTGACCGGGCGGGTGTCCGCACGGCCGCAGCCGAGCGCATTTAACACGCGCTGCTGCGGGTTGGTGTTTCCGGCCGGTGAGAGGGCCTCAGTTCAGTGGTTTTTTCGAAACCCTGGTGCGGGCGCGGTGTTCTTAGTCGGATGAAACTCTCCGTCCTGCCCGACGCCCGCATTGAGTCGCGCTCTCTTACGAAAAACATACCCGCTTCCCCGCGCTCCGCGCTGTCTTCGTGCCTTCGCGTGTGCTGGAGAGCTGCTTTCGCGGCTTTCGCGGTCGTTGGCATTTTCACTCCCGGGCGCGCCGCGGCCGCGGCTGCACGCCCCAATGTGGTCGTGATTTTAAGCGACGACATGGGCTTTTCGGACATCGGCTGTTTTGGGAGCGAGATTCAGACGCCCAATCTGGACCGCCTGGCCAAGGGCGGGGTGCGCTTCACGCAGTTTTACAACACGGCGCGATGCTGTCCGACGCGGGCGAGTCTACTCACGGGATTATATCCTCATCAGGCGGGTATTGGGCACATGACCCAGGCGACGAAATTTCCCGGGTATCAGGGCGATCTGAATGAGCGCTGCGTGACCATCGCCGAGGCGCTGCGCCCCGCGGGATACACCAGTTATGCGGTGGGAAAATGGCATGTCACCAAGGCGGTAAAGCCCGAAAGCGATGCGCAGAAAAAAAACTGGCCGCTGCAGCGCGGGTTCAGCCGCTTTTACGGAACGATCACGGGAGCGGGCAGTTTTTTTGACCCAAGCACGCTGGTGCGGGACAATGCGCCGGTGTCGCCCTTTGCCGATCCGGAGTACCCGGGCACGGACTACTACTACACCGACGCCATCAGTGATCATGCGGCGCGTTTCATCCGGGAACACGACAAGCAGAAGCCGTTTTTCCTGTATGTCGCCTACACGGCGGCGCACTGGCCGATGCACGCGCGCGAGCGGGACATTGCGAAATACACGGGCCGTTACGCCGCGGGGTACGAGGCGATCCGCAGGGAGCGTTACGCCAAAATGCTCGGGGAGGGCGTCGTGCGCGCGGGCAACACGAGTCTGGCGCCGCTGCCGGAAAATCTGGGGGAGAAGGGGGAGTTTTGGGCGTGGGACCAGCGCAACATGGAGGTGTTCGCGGCGATGGTGGACAGCATGGACCAGGGGATCGGGCGGATCGTGGGTGCGTTGGAGGGGACCGGTCAGTTGGAAAACACGCTGGTGTGTTATTTGCAGGACAACGGCGGGTGCGCGGAGGGGATCGGCCGTGGGGCGACCACGAAAAAAGGCGAGGCGCCGCAGGGGGCGCGTGTGGAGAAGCCGCCGTTGAAGCCCCTGCCCGCCGACTGGATTCAGACGGACATGATTCCCAAGCAGACTCGTGACGGATTTCCCATGAGGCAGGGGCGCGGAGTGATGGCCGGGGCGGGGGATACCTACATCGGGTACGGGGAAGCCTGGGCCACGGTGTCCAACACGCCCTTTCGCAAACACAAACACTGGGTGCACGAGGGGGGGATTTCCACCCCGATGATTGCGCACTGGCCCCGCGGGATTCAAAAGCCGGGGCGGCTGGAGGAGACCCCGTGTCACTTGATCGACATCATGGCCACGGCGCTGGATCTGGGGGGGGCGAAGTACCCCGAGGAAAAAACCCCTCCCGAGGGAAAAAGCCTGCAGCCCCTGTTCAGCGGGGGAGCCGTGGAGCGCGAGGCCTTGTATTGGGAGCATGAGGGCAACCGGGCCGTCCGTCAGGGCGACTGGAAGCTGGTGGCAATGCACCGGCATTCATGGGAGTTGTACAATCTCGCAAACGACCGTTCCGAATCGCGGGATCTGAGCGGCGCAGATCCCGAGCGGGTGCGGCGTATGGCTGCGCTGTGGGAGGCCTACGCGGCCCGCGCCCGGGTGGAGGCGTGGGAGGAAGTGTTCCCGCCCAAGCCGCGGTGATTGCCGGGGCGGACCATGCGCTGCTTTTCCGCATCGACTCCATCCGGTGCAAAATTGTACATTCTGCAATCGAGGCCGTGCTCAAACGAACGGTCTGACTGCGACAAACCGGCCAC
>JBILWF010000315.1:0-4382 GCA_044370075.1 Chthoniobacteraceae bacterium
GTTGCAGAGGCAGCCGGCTTCGAGCAGTTCGCGCAGGGGCGGGTCGTTCTCGGGGTCGCAGGGGGTGCCTCCTTCGAGGATGCGTCCCTCGGGGCGCAGTCCCGCGCCCGTGACGGTGAGATGGCGTTCGCCGGGCAGGAGGATGCGGGAAACGGTCATTTCGTTGCAGGTAAGGGTGCCGGTTTTGTCGGCGCAGATGACATCCACCGAGCCGAGGGTTTCGACGGCGGAAAGGGTGCGGAGAATGGCGCCGCGGCGGCTGATGCGCTGGGAGCCGACGGCGAGGGCGATGGTCCAGGCGGTGGGGAGTCCTTCGGGGACCATCGAGACCATTTCGCTAATGGCCAAGGGCAGCAGTTCGGACAGGGGGATGTGGCGCAGGGACCCAACGGCCAGCAGAAGGGCGAAAAACAGCAGGGCGGCCCAGAGCAGGCCGCGGCTAAAGGCGGCCAGACGCAGCTCAAGCGGGGTGCGGTGGCGCGGAGCGTTGCGGGTGAGGGCGGCGATGTGCCCGATTTGGGTTGAGGAGCCGGTGTGGGTGACGAGGGCGCGGGCCCGGCCGGCGGTGACATGGGTGCCCGCGAAAACCATGTTGGACTGGTCGCACAGGGGTGTCGCAGGGAGGAGGGTTTCCGTGGTTTTGGGGACGGGTTGCGATTCGCCAGTGAGGGCGGCTTCGGTGGTTTCCAGGCCGCGGCACTCGAGCAGGCGGGCATCGGCTCCGACGGCGTCGCCCGCGGCGAGCAGGAGGATGTCGCCGGGCACCAGCAGACGTGCCTCCAGCAGGGACTCGTTCCCCCCGCGAAGGATGCGAACGCGCAGGCTGGTGAGTTTGCGCAGCGAGGCGAGGGCGTTCCGGGCGCGACCCTCCTGCAGGGTGCCCAGCCCTGCGTTGAGCAGGAGCACACCGAGGATGACGCTTGCGTCGGCGGCGTGGTGCAGGGCGGCGGAGATCAGCGCCGCGGCGGCCAGCAGGGCGATGAGCGGGCTTTGAAACTGCCGCAGAAAGACTTCCCCCAGCCCGGGGTCTGGCGTGTGGGGGAGGGTGTTGAACCCAAACTGATTCAGGCGCCGGGTGACTGCGGCTTCGGAGAGGCCGTGCAGGAGGTCGCTCCCCAGAGAGTCCAGCAACTCGGCGGCGGGGAGGGCGTGCGGGGGCGTGGGTTGTACAGGATCCATGGTGTGCGTGCGTTCGCAGAGACATCGCGCGCCAGGGGGGCTGGGATGTGTGAGCGCCACGGTGGGAGCAAAGGGCCCACCCGTCTTCATCCAGCATTCAGTTTTCCTTTC
This sequence comes from Chthoniobacteraceae bacterium, assembly GCA_044370075.1. Classification (GTDB taxonomy): domain Bacteria; phylum Verrucomicrobiota; class Verrucomicrobiia; order Chthoniobacterales; family Chthoniobacteraceae; genus Chth-196. The sequence continues at coordinate 1,291 of JBILWF010000315.1, forward strand.
TAAGGTTTCTGCTATGTGGCGTGTGTCCGGATTCGAAAGGGACAAAGGCCGTGTTTTTCCGCGCAGGGCGGGGCTGCACGGAAATGTTTCATTTTTTTGTGAGTGTGTTAGTTCTGAAGATTCCGTCGGGGCGTTCCAGCGCGTGTTGAGCGCGGGAGCTCCCGGGCTGTTTGCCGAAGGGGCCTCCGCCCCGGATTGATTCTTACCCCCTATGAAAGCGTTAAACACTTGGTGGAAGCGTCTGTTTGCGGGCGCGGGCCTGCTTGCTGCCCTGGTTGCGGGCATCGCGTGGGCGCAGGGACTCGGAGAGTTCCCCTACAGCAAACAGTACGATTATTTGCGGGCGGACAGACCGGTCTTCAACGGTCCCGGCCCCGAGACAGGACGGGCTCCGTTGCAGGCTGTACCTCCCGGGCCCGCCGATTCTTTGCTGAGCGCGGGTACGCTGTTTCAGGGGTTTGAGATCAGCGGGTTGATCAGCGGCCCCAAGCAGTTGCGGATCTCGACATCCTCTCCCACTCTGTTGGTGAACCCCAATGTGGGGACGATGAATCTTTCCCTCGCCAACGTGGTTGGCGGCGAAAACCCGCCCGTTTTAGTGGGGGGAAGCATTGTGCAGGTGCTCAGCACGGTGGGCGTCGCGCCGGGCATGACATTCTCCGGACCCGGTTTTGAATACTCAGGGGCTGGAATCGCCGAAACGGCGTTCGTCTCCCAAATTCTGGGCCCTGATCGGCTCTTGATTAATAAACCGTCCACGAGCACCGCTTTCGCGGGCACTTACAAGGTGGCATCCCCCGCTTTTAACGGAATCACCATCTCAGCTGTAGAGAGTGTTGCAACAATCACGCAGGGCATTCCCCCTTTGACTGGTGGTCCCATTCCGGTTTATACCGCCGGAAACCGGCTCATCCTTGCGGATGATTCAGTCGACCCTGTGCTGTCGAAACAAATTTTTCCGGGGATGCAACTGCGTCACCAGCCCGCCAACGGGCTCCTTTCGGCCACGCCGCCCGGAACGTATGTCGCGCGTGTGGAGGGTCCGGACGCGGGCAACATGCTTACGCTGGTGCTCAACCAACCCATCTCCTGGGGAATTCTCACAGGGACCGCTGACGCGGTACTCCTTCCAATTGCCTCAACGGATGTGCAGTTGAAGCTTCCGAATGTTTTTTACTCGGTGGAACCGCCGACACCGGTTGTTGGGGTGGAGGGGAGCTGGATAACCCTGAACAAGGATTACGCCGCCTCCGATTTTACGCTCTGGGGGGTCATGGACTCCGACTACCGGTATATGACGCACGCCAGTCTTCCGGGGGGGGGGACCCTGCTGGTGGCCAGTAATACGGCGCCCTCCCGGGACTCCAAGCCGTATGCGAAGGTGACAGTGGACGGTGAGCCCGTGACCGTGACCCTTGGGACGTTCCTTGCCTCGGGTTCGGTCGGAACCGGCGTTTCCTCCTCCACGTGGCAGGTGGTGGGGCCTGCGGTCGCCGGAACTGCGGTGTTGACCTCCAACGAGCTGTGGGTGGCTAATTCCGAGGCATTGCGCACGGGGACCCTGAACCTTTCGGGCACCTTGCGGGTTTCCGCGGGATCGGAAGCCCGGACTTTCAGCCGCAGGGGACTGGGGGTGCAGACCGGTTCGCTCGTGATGGTGCAGGTGACGAATGCGGGTTCCCTGCGCGCGGGGGATCTTGTGGGTGGCTATGATTTGCGAGTTACGCACGACCCCTTGCTGGTGGGCGGAACGATTGAAAACCTGACGGCCCCCGGAATGTTTGTTTCCGGCCCGGGCATTTCCCCCGGGGCGGTCGTGGTGGAGAGCGGCACTGTGGCTGCAACCAACATGGGGTTCTTCGTTTTGGACGAGGCGCATCCGCCCCTTGTGGGCACTTCCTTTCCCGCAGTGACTCTCAACCCATACTGGCAGGAGAGATCCGGGCTTGCCCGCGCGGCGTCGGGCACCTTGAGTCTCAACTCGTTAAACTCAACAGACCCCTCGCTCGGTAACGATGTGCACGGTTTGGCAATAGGGATGACGGCTACCAATTCGCGGATACCGGGGGGGGCGGTCGTTACTTCGGTCCAGGGTACCCTCGCAATCAGCGCGCTGGCCACGGGCACTACGCCGGGCACCGACTACTTCCGATTCAGTTACCATCCGTTTTTTGCGCGTTTGGGCGGAGCTTCGGCGCGGGCCGCCAGCACCGTAATCCGGCATTTGAGTCCGCGGGACACCGGGGTGCAGGTCGGAATGCTGGTGGTGGGCACGGGAATTCCCAGCGGGGCGGTCATCACGCGCTTCAATTCGACTACGGAGGTCGAAATCAGCCGGCCGGTGACGGAGGATTTTTTGGATGCCACGCTGGTGGCCATTCCGGTGTACGGTTCACTCAGGTCGGCGACGCTTGCCGGGGGAACTTCGCATATTCTGGTGAGCGACACCAAATTGCTCCGGGCCATTGGCACTCTTGCGGCCGAATCCGCCATCCCGAACAGTTCTGGGGATGGCACCACTCCCCGGGTCTTTTTAAGCTCCCCCGTACTGCCGACGTACGCCAATCTGGAGGTGGGTCTCTTCGATCCGAATTCGTTGGGTGCTCCAGCTCTGGCTCCCGAGCTCCTCAACAGTACGGTTCGCTTCGGGGTGCGCTACCTGACGGACAGTCTCTTTGACGGGTTGGTGGAGAAGCTGCCCGATTCTTCCGCGCCGGATGTCTTCACGGTTCCCTTTACCGCGGACCGCACCTGTTCTTTTACCTCGGGAGGATTGACTATTAACGTTTTGGACTTGGACCGAGACTGGAGAGCTATCATGCCGGGCATGACGGTGAGCGGGCCCGCGGTGCCGGCGGGGACGCGGGTGGCTTCGGTAACGCCGACGACGGTCACCCTGAGCGCGCGGGTCACCCGTTCGTCGTTGGCTGGAGGGGAAAAGGTGTACTTTGGGTACGGGTACCTGCGTCTGGCCGGATGCCGGTTCAATCCGGGAAGCACCACTGTTTTGGCTGCGAGTACCACGGGATTGCAACGCGGGATGATGGTGGCCGGAACCGGAATTCCGCTGGGCGCGCTGGTCACCTCTGTCA
>JBILWF010000197.1:0-5441 GCA_044370075.1 Chthoniobacteraceae bacterium
AGCGCGGCGGTGAAAAACCCGGTGGCACGCCGTTGAGCAATACGGAGCTTGCGAACCGGCTTTCGTATTTTTTGTGGAGCAGTCCGCCGGACGACACCCTTCTCGGCCTCGCCCGGGATGGAAAAATCCGGGATGCCGCTGTGTTGTCACGGCAGGTAGACCGCATGGTGTCCGACCCAAAGGTGATGCGGTTTATCTCGGGTTTTACGCACCAGTGGCTGCACATGGTTCGGTTGGAATTCTTCCAGTACAACCAGCGGCTGCACCCCAAGTTCGACGGGAGTGTGAAGAATTCCGCGCGGCGGGAGGTGTATGAAAGCCTCCGGTTTGTGTTGGATCAAAACCTGCCGCTCGGGGTGTTGCTCAAGAGCGACTTCGTGGTGGTGAACGACATACTCGCCGAGTACTACGGCATCTCCGGAGTCACGGGGGATGCGTACCGGAAGGTGGATGTACCTGCGGGTGTACCTCGCGGCGGAATGCTGGGAATGGCGGCAATCCTTGCCATGGGTAGCGACGGAGACCGCAGCTCCCCGGTGGAGCGCGGGGCGTGGATTTTACGCAAGATTTTGAATGAACCGCCGCCCCCGGCGCCCGCGAATGTTCCGCAGCTGAGCCGGTTTTCAAAAAAGCTCATGCCCGCAAAAACGCTCATGCAGTCGCACATGGAACAGCCCCAGTGCTCGAACTGTCACCGGCGCATAGATCCGATCGGATTCGGCCTCGAAAACTTCAATGCGGTCGGACAGTGGCGCGAGGAGGAATACACGGAGATTCCCGTGCTGAACGCCTACGCCCGGGAGATGAAGATGTTCCCGATCGATCCCACGGGAACGATGCCCGACGGGAAGGCGTTCAACGGGTTCTTTGAATTGCGCGACGCGATCTCGGGATACGAAACCGCGTTTGCCCGGGGCCTTGTGGAGCATCTCGTGGAGTTTGCGCTCGGGAGGCCCTGCGGGTTTTCCGATGAAGAGCTGGTGGAGGGAATCCTCAGTACGACGCGCACACAGCACTACACACCGCGCGCTCTCATCCACGCGCTGGTGCGGAGCAAGGCGTTTCAATCCAAATAGCGCGCATCAGGCGGAAGGTTTTGCCTGGAACGCCGCGGGTCGGAGACAAATCTCCGGCAAACGCGCGCGGAAGCGGCATCTCATTCAAGCGCTGTGTGCGCATCAGGAGACTCGATATGAAAACCAAAAGAGCGGGAATCGTGTGGGGGCTGTCATTTTTCGCGGCCCAGTGCATTGCATGGGCGGCGGATGGCGGACCGGTTGTCCTGCAGGCGTCCGGGCTGCGCGTGGATGTTTCCGCAGAGGATGGTGCGTTGTCGGTTACGGATCTGCGCAACCAGCGGGTTTGGAGGCAGCATCTCGTCGAGAAGGAGGCGGAGAGCCGGCAGCGCGTGGTGCGCGTTGATGCCGCACGCAATGAAATCCTTCTGGAGTGCGGGCTTCCCGGAGTTCGCATGGACGGAAAGCGCGGCGTGGTTCCCGCGCAGGTGACCCTGCGGATTCCGGCGGGAAGTCCGGACGTGGAAATGAGTCTGCGCCCCGAGTCGTCGGAGGCGTGGAGGCAGGTGGCGTACCCGTATGTTTTTGCGCGGGACGGAGAGCGGGTGAGCAATTTGTTTCCCCACTGCGAAGGCATGCTGGTGCCGGCGCGCAAGGAGCATCCGCACTGGCTGGCGCTGCCGGATGGCGATTTCTACGGGGGTGTGCATTCGTATCTGATGTGTTTGGGTTTGCTGGATGAAGATTCCGGCGAGGGGCTGCTGACCCTACTTCCGGACATCGAGGCGACTCTCCTCAAATGGCGGGATGTGGTGGTGGACGGACACGCTGTGGTTGCGCCGCAGTTGGTTTGTCGCGCGAATAAGGGCGCCTTCGACCGTGCGTGGCGCATGGCTTTTTCCTTCAGCGACAGGGGAGGATACGTGGCGCTGGCGCAGCGGTACCGGGCCTTCTTTGCGGGAATGGGTTTGCATAAGACGCTGCGTGAAAAAGCGGTGGAAAACCCGGCCCTTCACGAAATCCTCGGCGCGCCTGTTTTCTGGGCGAACACCAACACCCCGGCGCGTGCGGCGGAAATGGCCGGGATGTTTCGGCAAGCCGGTGTGGACCGGTGCCTCTTTGCGATGTGCAACGTGCCCCTGCACAAACCTGAGCAACCGGACTATGAACAGCAGATGGCGGATGCCATCCGGCAGGTGCGTGGCCTGGGATACCACGTGTACCGGTATGATCAGTACCGGGATGCCTTCGAACCCGATCCGACCAAGAATCATACGCATCAAATCAACACGGAGGCATGGCCTTACAAGCTGGTGTACCGGGCGGACGGTTCTCGCATTTCCGCTTTCGGGCCCAAAAGCGGCGTGATCTGTGCGAATTTTTTCATGCCGCTTGCGCTCGCGACCTTTGACCGGGAATTCCGCGATTTTGCCTACAGTGCGCGGTTTATAGACTGCGTGGGATCGGTGGGTTTTAACGCCGAGGCGGAGTGCTTCGACCCCGCCCACGCCTGCGACCGCTACCACACGCGAAAGCAGCGGATCGCCTTGTTGGAGGAGGTCTACAAGCGCGGCAAACTGGTCTCCACTGAATGCGGAATCGATTATCTGCTGCCCAACCTGCACTGGGTGGAGGGGACCACGACGCTGGTGCGCTGGGTGGAGTATTTTCCCGCCAAACAGGACACGGAAAACGCTGGAATTAACGACGCCTCGGGAGGCAAACAAAGCGAGCGCATGGCTGCGGTGCGAAAGCTGGCACCGGGCGATCCGGCCGATCAGACCGTGAGCATTAGCGCACGCTATCGGGTGCCATTTTATTCCTTGTGCCATCACGACGAGGTAATCACCACGTGGCGCTGGGAGGATGGCATGGATGACCAGCTCGCGTACTGGCGGACAAAAAACCTGTGGTCTGTTTTGAGCGGTTCGGTGCCGATGTACCGAACCACGGCGGATCGGATCAAAAAATACGGCGAGCAGATCACCACCACGCAGCGATATGTGAGCGAGTGGGCGCGCAAAGTTGCCATGGATGCCATGACAAACCACCGGTTTCTGTCCCGGGACCGCTCGGTTCAGGAGTCCGAATTTTCCTCGGGTCGTGGCGTCGTCGTGAATTTTGGGGATGCCGATTTTCAGGTGCCCGGAGGGCCGCTTGTGAAGGCCAAGGAGTATTTCATTTTCTCCGCGCAGAACGGGACCCGGAAGTGGGAGGCTCCGCCATGTGGGAATGTTTTCACGGAGAGCGCGTTCCGACCCTGAGGCGCTCTCATGCCGTCCGGTGCGGCTGGGAGTTGCAGCCTGCGGCAGCTCAGGCAATGAGAAGCCTGTGCGCGGCCTTCCAATCCGGAAAAGCTGCCACGTGTGCAACAAAGTCCAGCTGGGGATCGGACTCCGGCGCGGGCGCGATGTGCCAGTCCCACGTTTGCTGCGGCGTGGGCAGCGGTACTCCGTGAAGCACATCCCAGCGGCGCGCGGGTGGGGCATCTGCCCCGGCGGCGGCGGGTTTACTGCTCCACGCAACATCGGTGATCAGGGCGCTGTGTCCGGGGCGTCTTCGCAGGTAGGAGAGATGGGATTCGATGAAGTGCCGCTGCAGCGCGCGGACTTCGGATTCCGAGTGCGATTTGCGCAGGATTTTGGAGGGTGCGCATCCGAGCTGGGAGAGCACGTTGACGGAAACGGTCAAATCGATGGTCTCGTCCGTTTCAAACAAATCAGGCTCGAGTCGAGGGATCGGGCCGCCGGTTTTGGAGGCCTGTACAAGGTGCGGTCCGGTTCCGGTGATGTCGGCCTGTACGCAGGCGACGTTGGGAAAGAGGGAAGCGCGGATGCGGCAGGCTAGCGAGTGCACAATATCCACGAGCAGGACGCGCTCGAAGAGGCCGGAGAGTTCCGCGAGCGGGATGTCATGCAAAAGGCCTGCTCCGAGCAGGACGGCTTTTCGGCGGGAGGCAGTGTGGTGCGCAGCGCGCAGGATGGCCTCGCGGGTCAGCCGAAGATGCGGCTCCCAGTGGGACGCGCAGCGTTTGTAGCGGGCCTCGATGTCTGCGGAAGCCGTGTCGAAAGCGAGATCATGGACGAAATCGGATGCGGACGGACCCGCGTCACCGACGTGGAGGAGTGGTGTCTCTTCCGCCGTGGAGGTGCAACGCGGGCCGGGGATCACGGGAGCACGGACCATGGGCGCGACCGCTCTATTCGCGGGAGAGATTGCTGTTGCGGTAGGCGATGATGTCGGTGACTTCGCGGTACATCCACGAAGGCACCGAAAACAGTTCGGCGGCGCGGCGGCCCTTGAATTCGGCTTCTGCGATGCGCAGCCAGTTTAGGCGCCCCTCATATATGTCGAGGGTGATGGGAACCTCGTCCAAGGTGAACTGGTGGGATACCCGGCATGCGCGGCGGCCTTCCGTGAGAGGCCACAGGACTTTGAGTTGCGCTGGCGTGAGGGGCACCTCGGTCTCGGAATGATCGAGGCCGGAGTCGGACCGCACGCAGAGTACGGCGGAGTCGCCCGCACGCCGGATGAAGATTTCGGGGCCGTCTTTTTCCACGCAGAGGTAGCCGTTCTCTACGCTGCGCCCTTCGCCGAGAGCGAGGGTTTTTGGAAGCGAGCCCACGAGGAATTTGCGGGTGACGATTATCGCCGTTTCAGGAACGGGAGCGGGGACGGGGGAGTCTGGAGACGGTGTCGAATCAGGCGAGGTCATGGTGTTAAGGGCTCTTGCCGGGATAGTGATGCGTGCCGCGGGCTATGGGGTATGATTTCCGGGAAGGAGGGTGAGGGTGATGCGGCGCACATCCATGACACTCGAGCCGGGGATCTCTGTCGCGCGGAGGGTGAGGAGGTTCGCGCCTTTTTTAAGGAGAAGGGTTCCTGCCTCAAGGGAGTGGAATTCTTTCATCGGGCTTTCGCCGTGGGGGCCGCGGGGAATGGTATCGTTGTCCGTGGACAGCGGAGGGTCCCATGCCGGGCCGACTTTTGTGGAAAGACGCTCGCCGCCGAAAGCGATCTCAATAGTCGATCCGATGTCCTTCTCCGGGCAGGTGTAATCGATGCTCACCCGGTACGTTCCCGTTGTATGCACGTCTATTTGCCACAGCATGCGGTCTTCGAGACTGGTCCAATTCTCAAAGTACGACGAATTGGGATGCTTGCTCGACCGGCGCACGGATCCGACCGGAACACCGTCGCGCGCCGGGAGCATGGTGACGGGAAATTCACGGTACCCAACCGGGAACGGGAGGGGCTTGGACTCGGGAGACGGCATCTCCTTTTTCCATTCGGTGGCCACCGCAATGAGTTTGTCTGTCATGCCGGGTTCCTGCGCATTGATCGGCGTCTTCTGGCCCGGATCCAATTCCATGTCGTAAAGGCTGCCCGTGGCGTCCAAGCGATACCGGGGCGTGCGCACGCTGA
>JBILWF010000198.1:0-5426 GCA_044370075.1 Chthoniobacteraceae bacterium
CGCTCCGAACGGGGTTTGAGATTGACGTACAGACGGCCGGAATTGGGCGTTGCGTTCACGGCACCCGTTCCGACGAAGGAGGCCACGCTGGTGACATCCGGGTCCGCGGCGACCGCCCGGGCAACGGCGGCCTGCTTGGTGGTCATCGCCTCAAACGAGATGCTTTGCTCGGCATCGGTCACCCCCACCACGATACCGGTATCCTGAAGGGGGAGAAGTCCCTTGGGGACGATGAGGTACAGCCAGACGGTGGCGGCAAGCGTTGCGAAGGTGACCGCCAGCGTGAAGACTTCGTGGCGGAGCACCCAGCGCAACCCGACGTCATACAGGTCGCGCAGCGCGTCAAACCAACGCTCGGTGATTCGAAAAAAAGCGCCGTGTTTTTTTTGGTGCGCGGGCACGAGCAAACGGGCGCACATCATCGGTGTGAGCGTGAGTGAGACGACGGCCGAAAGCACCACGGCTATGCTGAGTACGAGCGCGAATTCACGAAACAGACGGCCCACGATGCCGCTCATAAAAAGAAGCGGGATGAACACCGCAATGAGCGAGATCGAGAGGGAGATGACCGTAAATCCAATCTGGCGCGCGCCGCGCAGTGCGGCCTCGAACGGGGACTCGCCCGCCTCCACAAAGCGCACGATATTTTCAATCATCACAATAGCGTCGTCGACCACGAACCCCGTGCAGATGGTCAACGCCATCAGTGAAAGATTGTCCAAACTGAATCCGGCGAGCTTCATCACCGCAAAGGTTCCGACAACGGCAAGCGGCACCGAAACGCTCGGTATGACCGTCGCCCAGAATTCGCGCAGAAAAATGAAGATCACAAACACCACCAGTCCCACCGTGAGCACCAGCGTGAATTCCACGTCCCGAATCGACGCGCGGATGGTCGTAGTGCGGTCGGTAAGTATCGATATGCCGAGTGCCGGCGGGACGGAACTTCGGATGCGGGGCAGCTGCTCTTTGATGCGGTTGGCGGTCTCGATGATGTTGGCGCCGGGCTGGCGTTGGATGTCGAGAACGACCGCGGGGATTCCGTTGACCCATGCAGCCTGACGCGTGTTTTCAACCCCGTCTATCACGTCGCCAATGTCGCCGATGCGCACCGGCGATCCGTTTCTGTATGCGATGATCAGGGAGCGAAAGCTGGCGGGATCCGAGATTTGGTCGTTGGTGCTGATGGCGTAGGTCTGGCGTTTGCCATCAAAGCTGCCCTTGGGCGCATTGACGTTTGCGGCGGAGATTGCGGCGCGCACGTCCTCGAGGCTCAGCCCGAGGGCGGCAAGCGCGCCGGGATTGACCCGGATGCGAAGCGCGGGCTTTTGTGCGCCCTGAATGCTGACCAACCCCACCCCGGAGATCTGGCTGAGTTTTTGTACGAGGACGGTGTCGGCGATGTCGTTGACCTGACCGAGGGGAAGGGTTTCGGAGGCGATGACCAGCGTCAAAATCGGGGGATCGGCGGGGTTGACCTTGCTGAAGGTGGGCGGGTTGGGCATTGACCGCGGAAGGACACCCGCGGCTGTGTTAATGGCTGCTTGCACGTCCTGCGCCGCCGCGTCGATGTTGCGATCGAGTTCAAACTGAAGCGTGATGCTGGTGTGACCAAACGAACTGGTGGAGGTCATCAGTGCCAAACCGCTGATTTGCCCGAACTGCCGCTCCAGCGGTGTGGTGACCGCGGAGGCCATCACATCGGGGCTTGCTCCGGGATAATCGGCGCGCACTTCGATGGTGGGAAAATCAACCATCGGCAGCGCTGCCACCGGCAGCATCTGGTAGCCCAGCGCCCCCAGCAGCACGAGAGCCACCATGAGCAGGGAGGTCGCCACGGGGCGGCGTATGAATCCTTCCGAGATGTTCACGGCGCGGGGCGTTTAAGCGGGATGCTGCGCGTGTTCGCGCTTCAGTGCCCGGCGGGTTTCTGCGCGCTCGCTGTTTCGCCTTTGGGTCGCTTGGGTTCGCCCCCCGAAGCCTTCGCTTCTGCGGCCTTGATCCGTGCTCCGGGCTGCACGCGGAACTGCCCGTCCACCACGACTTTTTCGCCGGGAGAAAGTCCTTTTTCGATTATGGCAACGTCGTCCTCGATGCGGAGCACGCTCACGGGGCGCAGTTCTGCCGTGTTTTCGGGCGAAATGATGTAGGCATAGGTGCCTGCCGGCCCGCGTTGGATGACGGAGGCCGGCACGGTAATCGCGTCTTTGTGCAGGGCAACTTGGAGGCGCACGTTGGTGAATTGGCCCGGCCACAGGCGCAGGTCTTCGTTGGGGAAGGCGGCCTTGAGGCGGATTGTTCCGGTTGTAGTGTCGATCTGGTTGTCGATCACTGTCAGGGTGCCCTGCGCCACCGGGGCGTTGTTGTTGCGATCCAGCGCAACGACCGGCAATGCGCTCTGGGCCGCCCCGGCTTGGATTGTAGAAAGGTGCCGTTCCGAGAGGGTGAAGATGACCGAGATCGGTTTGAGCTGGGTGATCACCACAATGCCGGTCGGATCCGAGGCCCTCACCATGTTGCCGGCATCCACCGTGCGTATTCCCGTGCGGCCGTTGATGGGAGAGAGAATGGTGGCGTAATTCAGTTGGACGCGTGCAGCCTCGATTGCGGCGTCATCGGCTTTGAGCGTCGCCTTGAGTTGTGAAACCAAGGCTTTTTGGGTGTCCACTTTCTGCGCGGTGCCCGCATCGCCTTTAAGGAGGGCGAGATCACGTTGCAGATCGAGTTCCGCGTTGGCGAGCAGGGCCACGTTTTGGTCGCGGCGCGCTTTTGTTTGCTCTAGAGCCGCCTGAAGCGGGCGCGGGTCAATCTGGGCGAGTAAATCCCCTTCCTTGACATCCTGTCCCTCAGCGAAGGCAACCCGTTCGAGTTGACCGTCCACGCGGGAGCGGACGGTCACGGTGTTGAAGCCCTGCACGTTGCCGAGTCCGTTCAAAAAAACCGGCACGTCCCGCCGCGTGACCTCGCCGGCAATCACCGGCACCGGGCCCGTTTCGGCTCCGCGGCCCCCTCCTCCAGGACCTCCCGTACGCCCTGGAGATCCCGCGCTGGGAGCCGGGTTTTTTTCGGCGGCAGCCGGCGGCGGATCCAGTTTTTGGGCGGCTGCTGAGCCCGCCATGCCGAACGAAGCGGGGAGCAGGGGAAGCAGTTTTTGGCGAAACATCCAAGCGCCGCAGCCCAGGCCCATTAAGAGAAAAAGCGTGATAAATTTCTTCATGCGATGGGGGATTTCGCGTGGGGGGATGGTGTGGGAACTCTAGCGGTTTACCCCGAGCGTTTTGCAGAGGTAGTGCAGGGTGACCTGCCCGATGGTTTGAAGGCTCGCAGGGCTGATTTGATCGAGCGTGTCGTCGGCGGTATGCCACGCAGGATAATCAAAATCGATGATGTCCAGACACGGAATGCGCGCGACCTGTTGAAGCGGGACGTGATCATCCAGCAGCGCGCGATCCAGCAGCCCGAAGGCGCCGCGCACTCCGAGTGCTTGAGCGGAGTCGAGCACCGCGCGTGTGATTTGTTTGGGGGAATCAATGGGCAGGGTGATGTTCAGGTTTTTGTCTCCGATCATGTCCCACACAATACCGAAGCCGTATTGCGCCGCCTGCCCGGACTCGCGCAGCGCCCCTGCAAAATAGCGGCTCCCGTAGAGGCCGTCGGTTTCGGAGAACTGCTGAACAGCTTCCTCTCCGTCGAAAAAGACGAGGTCAACGCTCCGTGCCAAGGAAGGCTCCAATGCCAGCACGCGGGCCAATTCCAGCAGGGCGCCCGTGCTGGATCCGCCATCATTAGCGCCCAGAAAAGCAATGGTGCTGAAAACCTTGGTGTCGTAATGGGAGGCAATGAGCGCGCGGGATCCGGCTTTTGGAGCGGATTGTCCCGGGCGCACGGGGAAGCGGGCGACAAGATTCACCATCCGCTTCGCTCCATGCGGGGTGGGCTGGTCAAAAGCCTGGGTCTCCACCTCCCAGCCGTGTTTGCGGAGCGTTTGGTCTATGAGGCCGCGTGCTTTTTCGAGAGCTTTGGAGCCTGCGGGGCGGGGACCGCATTCGACCTGTTTTTGGACTTCGTCAAATGCCAGGTCGCCCCGGAAGGAAGTCCAGAGTTCCGCGACGGGTTGAGAAGGAGAGGTTTCCGTCGCGGCGTTTCCGTTCTTCGAGCCGCAGCCGCTTTGCAGAAGACACAGGGCGCCGAGGAGGATTGCGGAGAGGACTGCATTCGTGGGGCGCGCAGTCATGGTCAGCGGTTTTCCTGCTCCAGCCCGAGAGCGGCCAGCAGCCGGTCGAGGTCTTCATTTCCGTAGTACTCGATTTCGATACGGCCGCGCTTTTCCCCGTGGTGCAGCGCGACGTGGGTTCCGAGATGATGCTGCAGGCGGTTTTGAATGCGCTGCAGGGCGGGAGCCAGACTGGGGGTTGCCGCACTTGCACGGGTGCGTTTGACTTTGCCGCTACTTTCGAGGTGCTGTTTGACGAGTGTCTCCGCGCCCCGGACGGTGAGGCCTTTCTTAAGCACCTCGTGGGCGGCCACGAGTTGGTCGGCATGCCCCTTGAGGGCGAGAAGCACCTTGGCATGCCCCACCGAGAGCGTTTCCTGCGAGATCCATGTTTGGATCTGGGGGTCCAAGTCCAGCAACCGGATCGCATTGGCGACTACTGCGCGGCTCTTGCCCACGCGCTGCGAGATGTCCTCCTGTTTCATCGCGAAATCCTCGGAGAGACGTTGGTAGGCTCTGGCCTCCTCAATCGGGTTGAGATCGGCCCGTTGAAGGTTTTCGATGAGTGCCAGTTCCAGCACATCCCGGTCGGGCGCCTCGCGCACGATGACCGGCAGAGTTTCAAGATGGAGGCGCTGTGACGCGCGCCAGCGGCGTTCGCCGGCAATGATCTCGTATTTGCCGCCCCTCTCGCGGCAGATGAGGGGCTGAACCACCCCGTGTTCACGGATGGAATCAACCAACTCTTGAAGCTGTTCCTCACGAAAAACTTTCCGCGGCTGAAGCGGAGAGGGCACCAAGGACCCCAGCGGAATAGACTGTACGCGCTCGCCCTTTTCGACTGCGGGCGTGGGTGACGCCACGGGAGTCGCGGGTTTGGTGGAGATCAAGGCACTAAGGCCTTTGCCCAGAGCGGAAGGTTTCGCCATAAGGCAAAAAAAGGTACCGCGGTGTCGCTAAAAGGCAAATCCCCTGCAAGCGGGTGGGGCTCGCGGGATCCGAAAAAACGCGGCCTAAACCTCAAAAGGGCTTCCGCGGGCCGCGTGTTTTTTGCGCACAAAAAAGGGGAGCCGCCGCGAACGGAGCTCCCCGTTTTTTTAAAAGTCGGAGGCGTCGAGGAATCCTTCCAGTTGGCGGATTCGCGTGGGGTGCCGCATTTTGCGGAGTGCTTTGGCCTCGATCTGCCGGATGCGCTCGCGCGTCACCCGGAACT
>JBILWF010000199.1:0-5425 GCA_044370075.1 Chthoniobacteraceae bacterium
GCGCTGCCATGATTCTCCATCCCAAGGCCGGCCATGCTTTGCACATGGCTTTCCCATCGGAAGCCCGGATGACGGGCGCGTCAAGTCATTCGGGCTTGCCTTCTTCGGCGGGTGAGATGGTGATCAGGCCAAGCTTCATCATCCAGACCATGCCCATGGCCGCGCGCGAGCGTTGATCTGGCGGCAATGCGCCGCCCAATTCCGAAGCCGTCTTGCTGCCTTGCGCCAAGAGTTCCAGCATCGCTTGAAAACCGGGCAGCGAAGGCAGCAGCGAACCGCGCGCAACCGCGCCTGGAATGGCAGCGCGCTGGCGCAGCAGGTCAATATTTGCCCCCGGCACCAGCGTGACACGCTGCTTCGTGTCCAGCCGATGTGTTGGATAATCTGCAAACAGCATGAAGGGATCAGGGCGCGTCGGTGCCGGCTGCCGACCCGGGACCAGCGGCGCGAATTCAGTGGCTTTGGCGCGAATGCGCGCCTGTTCCTGCCACAGAGCGAGGTATTGGGGAATGATCGCCGCCCAATCATAGACCCGCCTAGCGCGCAGCCTTGCCGCTTCCGCCATTTGCCGGCGCAAATTCGCATCTTCCGCCAGCCGATAATAGGCATCCGCTGCCGCGCCGATATCCATGGCGATGCCTTGCGATGTGCCGCGCAGATAGACGTTATAGTCATCCGCCCCCATTTGATAGCGTGTAGCAATGGAAACGCCATTGCCGCCCATCAGGGTGCGGATGCGAAACCCGGTGACGCCATCTTCCACCGTATCGCGAAAGCCATCCCAATCAGTTACCACTACGGGCTACCCGGCCGCCATCGCCTCTACCGGTGCAAGGCCGAAGGTTTCCTGAATATTTTCCACGGGCAAGGTGAAAATATCCGCCGCTGCCCAGGCTTTTGAGCGTATCTCGGCATTCTGGCCATCCAGCATATGCACTTTCACATCCGGGCAGGCCTGGGTCGTGGCCTCGGTAAAGGCAGGGCGCGAGCCATCATTTTCAATCCAGCCGGTCAGCAGCAAATGCAGCTTCCGCCCGCGGCGTTCGGCCGCCTTTTGCAGGGCAAGGAACATCGGCAGTGGCGAAAACTTGGTCGCATTGGAAAGCCGCGCCACCAGAATAATCGCGATATCCTCAGCCCCGATGCCCAATTCCTGGCGATACGTGGCACCCGAGGCCGGATCGCGGCGAAAGGCATCGCAATCCACGCCAAGCGGGATCATGGGCAGCATCGGCACGCCGGCCCGCGTCGCCCCCAGCGCGCCTTGCAGATAGGCGACATTTTCCTGCAATTGCCGCCGCACCATGCACTGCACTGCGCGGGAAGTGCAGATGATCGCATCCCAAGGCTGCACCGGCGCTGTCAGGGAATGGGCCAGCGCTTCCATCACCCGGTCGGTCGAGGTGGTATGCGTCACGCCGCATAGGCTGAAAGCACGCTGATTGCCCGACCGTCGCCGCCAATAGGCATAGGACTCAAGGCCCGGCCCAGGCAGGAATAGCGTGCCGGCTTCGGCCACCGGGCGCTGATCCTCGTAATGCGCGGTGCGCACCTTCAAACCCGGCGCGCGGGCCTGGATTTCCGCCGGAAAGCCCTGTGCCTCCCGGTCATTAAGCATGAGGCCGACCAGGCTTTCCAGCCCGCCATGGCGGAGCAAGCCATTCAGGAAACTGTCGCCAGCGACGCGCCGGCCCAGCATGGCGCGACCCTGGGAAACATAACCATCAGCGGCATAGAGAATGGCAACGGAACGATTCATGAAAAACTACATCTTGGATGATGCAACGTTGGCCTGACAAGCGGACGGATTCAGGAACTCGGAGCCAGACGGGCCTAATATTTTTAAGGGGGGCAGAGCTCTCCTTGATCTCTGCGCCGAAGCGACTTACATCTATCTATTGAGACTAGATTTGATGAACGGTTTGGTTGGTATGCTCGTGCATACCGCATCATCGGAGATCCGATTTTGGGAGCGTTGTCCTTACGCATCGCCTGAGTTGGCTTCCGACGCCCTTCGTTTGTTTCCGTCTAAGTCGCTCGTTCACTGGCCGCATGAGACTCGGATTTCCCAAGCACTCTCCTACACGATCAACTCCCGTTCCAACAGGCTTGCGCTGGGTTAGGTGGGCCCCGTGATGCGCTTCGAACTCAAACCTTACCTTCGACTTCAGCAGTTTATTTGGAAGTCGCTCAATGCAGGCGACGCCTTCTTAAGCGCCCGGGCAAGCTTTGGAAAGTTGGTGAAGAGTGGTCGGCCATTGGGGCTTTGTTTTTCCACCGTATCGCGGATGACTTTTTCGGCAGTCACTACCTCTCCGCTACGCAGCGCCCTCATTTTCAAAAACAAAGAAGTCTTTGGCTGAACGAGCGCGGGCTTCCCAAACGGCAACTTCCTTTTCCAAAGCAAAAGAGCGGGATTGCCTGCCGCAAGGGTTGGAATGAACTTGGCCGCCGAGAACATCCCGCCATGCCGCATTCCCCCCATGCTGGTTCTAGTCAACGCGGTGCGCCCCTACCGGTCGGCGCGGGAACGCGCTTTCGGATAACGAGTTCCGGCCTTTCCTCAAACCAGATGATCACACTGATGGCCGCTCCCCTCTTCATGCTGCCCATAAAACCCCCACCCCCGACCTGACTACTCCGCATCGGAGCTGTGCCCTGCTGGTTCTCGGATTCATGTGTGCGAACCGTGCGGATGTCCCCGTTGCGGAGGAGCACTGCGGGGTAAGCCGATGCGCGTCCGCTGGGTTTTCCAACAGGTTCTGTACGCGTTCCGCTTCAAGTAGGACAGCCCGGGAAGAACGCGGGGTCACGCAATTCCCTGGGCAGCCTGCTTGTGTGGAGGTTTATTTTTCCGAGGGTTCGCGGATGGCCGCCTTGTCCTCCGGTAGGTCCGTGGCGCTCACCTCCGGCGCGGTCACTTTTCCAGTGGCTACCCACTCGGCTCCGCGCGCGAGCGTCACTTGAAATCCGAGGCCGTTCATCGCGGTTGCGCTGTGACCCAGTGTCGTATGGAAGACCCGCCCTTTGCCGAACTGGGTCACCAAGAGCATCGGTTCGTGCTCTCCCGTGCCCCGGGTGTCCGGTGCCGAAAACGCAGTTGCGAGCACCTGCATGTTTTTCGCCGGGCCGCGAAGCTTTGCGTAGAGTTCGTCGCCGGCATGTTTCCATTTCAGCGGGATCCCCTTGAGAATCGGGTGCTGCGGATCACGCACCTCGACTACGAATTCGTGTTGCACGCCATGGGTTCCTCCGGAACCGGGGGATTCATCCGTAACGAATTTTCCGTCTTTGAAGCGGATCATCGGGCCGGACTTTTCGTTGCGTCCGCCCCAGCCTCCTAGTCCGATCATCTCGTTGTATTCCAGCCATTCCGGAAAGGCGTTGTCCGCGGCATGCACCGACACAAAACCGCCGCCGCCCCGCACGAAGTCGACAAAGTCTTTCCGCACGGACTCCGGCCAAAGCTCTCCGTTGTAGTTGGAAATGACCACCGCGTAGTCTGCGAATCTGGGAGTCCAGGCTCTCCAGAGCGCCTCGTTTTGTGATTCGAGGGCATCCTTTTCCTTTTTCCACTTGGCTTTTGCAGCCTCAAAGGCCGCGGTCGCCTGCGGAGTCTGCTCCTTCGGTGGTTGGGGAGCGCGCGGGGAGCGTCCCGGGCTGGTGGACACATCCACCGTGAAGCGTCCGGATTTTTCGAGCGACCATTTGAGCACCGGCGTCGTGGACTGCCAGTTGTGGTTGTTTTGCCCGTCTATGATGAGCGCCTTGAGTTTCTCTGCGCCGTGGGCGGTGCAAAGCAGCAGACCGCATGCGGGAATCACAACAAGCAATTTGGAGAATGTTTTCATAGGATGGAGGGCGGTGTTTATGGGAGGGTTTTCAAAACGGTGGGAAGACGATGTGCCTTGGATGGAAAGGGAACCAGCCTAGAGTGTGCGTGCCATGGCAGATTCCAAGCATCCCTGGACGGTTTACGTGCTGCGTTGCCGCGATCACTCGTTGTATTGCGGCATCACCACGAATTTGGAGAAGCGTCTTGGAATGCACCGGCGTGGGAAAGCGTCACACTACACCCGTGCGCGGCTTCCGGTGGAGGTCGTGTTTTGCTGGCAGGCGGAAACGCATTCCGCAGCTTTGCGGGAGGAAGCCGCATTCAAAAGGCTGTCCCGGAAACAAAAAATGACGCGCATAAGCCCCGGGACATCTGCTGAGCACCCGGCCAGTGGTTTGCGGGGTTTTGAGCGCAAGACGCGGCGGAAAAATACGCTCCTTCGCACGGGCGCGGTCTAAACCATCCAGTGTTCGAGTGCGTATTCCTTGCGAGTGAGGTGGAACTCGATGGGGACTCGCTCGGGGTAGCACTCCCTCTCCATGCCACCTTGGAATGCCTTCACTTGAAACCGTACGAGGTTGTCTCCGTTAAGCCCCAGCTTGACGAGCGGCACGGAAAGCTCGGCAACCTCCCCAATCGCAAGCCGAGAAACATCCTCGGGCTGCGCATCCCCGGCCTGGAGTCTGTAGCGTGTGGAACCGGCATTGGGAGTTGGGGAGAACTCCAGCCATGCGGATTGCCCTCCATGAAAGTCCACGCGAATGGTCACGTTCTCCCAGTCCGCAATCTCGAACCGGATGAAAAGGGAGTCCGGATTGTTTCCAAAAAAGAACTGACGCAAAATTCTCTCCGAGCGGTACATCGCACCCTGTTCGCTGCCGGCCACGTAGCAACCGGCGCCCATCCAGTCAAAGAAGGAGGAGCGACGGCCGCTTAGGATTCGTGAAACCGGGCGCTCGGGCTTGTGGTAAAGCGGGGCAACCCGCATCGAAGTGATGGGCTCCTCCAAAACAGCGGGGGGCAGCACTCCACACAGGGTGTACACATTGCGCAGATGGAGCCGGAAAAGGTCGTCGAAAAGGGCGTCGTTTTCCGTGGAGAAATCGGGCCCGTACCACCAGAACCAGTCGCTTCCCTCGGCTGCATAAATTTCGTGCAAGCAGGCTTTTGTCGTTTCCGCAGAAAGCCGCCCCGCATCCATTTGCTCCTGCAAAAAACGGCGCGTCTCGCCCAGCAGATTCCACCCGCGGTTTTCCTCGTCCTCCCCGATCCAGATGTCGAAGTTGCTGGAGATCCACGATCCGGTGTGCAGGGTGCGCACCGTTTTGCGCGGCGGCTCCAGCCGCATGTACCTTTCAACCGTCGCAGATTCGAGTTTTGGGTCGTGTTGCAGGCCCCCATAGAACGCGCGCAGGAAAGCCTGGCCGCCGTCGCTGAAGGTTTCCCATGCGTTTTCCCCGTCCAGAATCAGCGGCACAACCCCCCGGTTATCCGGCAGGGCTGCCGCAATGTTGCGCAGGTGTCCAAGCAGGTGGTCCGCCGCACCCTGCGGCGGATTTTTCGCAGCCATGAATCCGATGAAGTCGGAGA
>JBILWF010000201.1:0-5411 GCA_044370075.1 Chthoniobacteraceae bacterium
CGTCGACGTCGTTACCCATGTCGGTGTCAAAGATGAGTTTTACCGGTGCGGCGGGGGCCAAACCGCAACATAGGATTGAGAATAGGGCCGCTGATAGGATGCGTGTCATCGCGGGGAGGGTTGAACTGTGAGGTGGATGATGGCTTCAAGGGCTCTGCTTCTCTGCGGGTTGGTCAGCGTCAAAAAACGATCGCGGCGGCCCCCGTCTTTGGCTTGAGCGGGAACGAATTGGGTGAAACCATCATCGCGGACCCTGACGCGTCCGTGGGGGGACAGTCCAAAGTAGCCCCTCTCCGGATACACCGCCCAAAGCACACTGCTCTGGTCCCAGCACGGGCGGTCATGCTCCGGCCCGCAGTGCAGGAGATAGGCTTCCTTCACAATGTGGTGTGGGTGGTACCCGAAATCCCTCTGAACCACCGCCCGCGGAAAAGGCAACGATTCGCCGATCTCATAACCGCTCCAAACAATCGGAACCTCCTCCGGCCATTCATTGGCAACGATCTGCATCGACCTGATCCCGTTCACCACATTCGCTTCAAGATGGTAGTTGGTGCCGTTCGTGTACGCAAAGGCACCAGCCATGATGGAAAGAACCTTCACCTTGCGCTTCACCAGACTCGTCCCCCCCTCGGACCGGAGCAGGTTTGCGAGGTTCGACGCTATGCCCACGCTAACGATTGTGACGCTGTGGTCGGGTTGGTTTCCAAGGGTTTCCCTGATCCACTCGACGGCGTCCAAGGCGTCCTCGTTCCGGCGAAGGTCGTGGGGGTATTCAGGCGAATCGGCAAGTTTGAGGTACTTGCTCTCGCGCTGTTGCGCCGCCGGATCCCTCGTCACACCGACGGGAAGGTCCGGTCGCCCGTGGAAAGTGTTTTGGGCGTCTACAAAACTGGCAGTGAGAGGATGATGCTTCGAAACGGTCACTCCCAGCAACTCACAGGCTCCGCGGTCCGCTAGGTTGTGGCACATTGCAAGCGCCAACACATCGTCCACATCCCCGGTGATGTCGGTGTCAAAAATAAGACGGTGCTTTTCCGCCCGCGCAAACACCGAGAGCGCAAAAAAAACAGCAGTGAGCGAAAACACAGTTTCATACCGGGACACCAAACAAAGCGCATCGCTCCCAAAAAAGTGAGTTCATTGCCGAAGGGTAGCAGAGCGGTTAGCATCCCGGAAACGGCTCGATGAGAGAATAGCCAAATAAAATAAAATCGCTCTTCGCCTCGTTTCTGCGGCCCGCGCGCGCGGTATCAGAGCCTCCGCCCGCCCGCGAAGTAGCGCAAATTTGCCTTGGAGGCGTCCACCGATCAGAAACCTAGGTAATGAGGAATGGATGCAAGTTAGCATTATTGGCAGAAATTGCTTTTTGTTCGCTTTCCGCAGCCTGCGCGCGCAGTGCCGTCGCAGGGCGCGCTAAAGAATCCGGATGCGCGTGCCCAAAGCGCCCGGCGCATCGCGCCTCTTTCCGTGCAACTTTGATGGAAGATCCGTGTTTCCCACAGTGCCCGGCGATTCGGTGTCCCCCACGTGATGCAGGGGAGGACAGCGTCTCTCTGCTTCCCGCGCTGCTGGGCAAAACGGAGGCTCCGACCCGCGAGGCCACGCTTCATCAGTCCGCCTCTGGAGATGTCGCCATGCGGCGAGGGCCGTGGAAACTCGTCATCAAGGCCGGTTTTGCGGCTCACCAGGCAACACATCGAATCGGAATAGGCAGTTTTTGAATGCGATCTTTCTCACACATTGAAAACAGCGGGGAGCCGGTGCAGCCGACCGAAGTCGCTTTCCTTGCGGGGGACGCGCTTCGCTCTTACGCTTTTTTGCCTGTGAAAACGCCACTTCTCTTCCGCCCTGTTTTTTTAAGGAGACTTTTTATTTTGGCCGTTTTCTGGGCCGTGGCACCGGTGTTTTTCATGGAGGGGGCTCCGGGGCCGAGGCTGGCGCCCTACGACGCGACGCTGAACGGGGCCCAACAGATCGATGGCGCGGTTGCGACGGCGCGGAAGGAGGGAAAGCGCGTCCTTTTGCAGTTCGGAGCCAACTGGTGCGTATGGTGCGTGAGACTGCACACGCTTTTTGAATCCGACAAACCGATCGCTGCGCGTTTGAAGCAATCCTACGTGGTGGTGCGGATTGACGTCGATCAGGGCCGTAACGCGGATGTCAACGAGCGGTACGGCAAGCCGACCCGGTTTGGCCTGCCGGCCATCGTGGTGCTGGATTCGGACGGCAAGTCGCTGGTTACCCAAGATACCGAGCAACTCGAGGAGGGAGACCGTCACAGCCCGTTCAAGGTGCTGGCCTTTCTGGACAAATGGGCCCCGGAATCGCGGTGAGACGCGGTGGCCTTGCGCGGTTCCCCCGCGCAAACGTCCGGCAGGTCTGACGCGAACGCGGGAACGCCTGCTTCCTACGGAATGCGCCCGGAGAGTCCGAGCCCGGGGCGGTGGGCCCGCGGTTCAGACCCGCAGGCCCGTCAGCACCCCGGTGCTGTCACCGAGTTGGGCGGTGTGCACGTCCATCCGGTTCAGGAGTCCGAGCCACAGGTTGCTTAGGGGCGTTTCCCCCGGGAGCACGAGGTGGCGTCCGGGCGAGAGTGTGCCGTTGCCGCTCCCGGCCAGCACGATGGGCAGGTCGTCGTGGTTGTGGCGGTTGCCGTCCGAATTGCCGCTCCCGAGCGCGATCATGGAGTGGTCCAGGAGCGTTCCTTCGCCCTCGCGCACGGAGGCCATCCGGTCAAGGAGGTAGGCGAACTGGCGCATGTGGAAGCGGTTGATGCGCGTGATTTTTTCCTGCTTTTCCGCATTGTTTCCGTGGTGGGAAAGGTCGTGGTGGCCTTCGCGCACGTCGATGAAAGGGTAGGGCCGGTTGCTGCCTTCGTTGGCGAGGACAAAGGTCGCCACCCGGGTGGAATCGGTCTGGAAGGCCAGAACCAGCAGGTCGCACAGGAGCCGGATGTGGGCCTCATAATCCGGGGGCAGTTCCGCGGGGACGGAAAACCCGTCCGGCGGTTGGGGGGGAGCAAAGGATGCGGCCCGTCCGATGCGCACCTCCAGATCGCGGATGGCCGACAGATATTCGTCGAGTTTGTTTTGATCCTGGCGTCCCAGTTTCCCATTCAGCGAACGGAAGTCTTCGCGCACAAAATCTATGACGCTTTTGCGGAGGTGGTCCCGTTCAGCCCGCTCCGCGGCGGAGCCCGCGCCAAAAATGCGTTCGAAGACCAATTTTGGATTCACCTCCTTGGGAACTGGTTGTGTTGCAGACCGCCACGACATGGTGGAGGAGTAGACGCAGCTGTAACCCGAGTCGCAGTTGCCGGCCATGGATCCCTGTTCGCATCCGATCTCCAGGGAGGAGAGCCGGGTGCGTTCGCCGATGGCAGCGGCCGCCACCTGGTCCACGGAGATCCCGCCCCGGATGTCCGCCCCCTCGGTTTTGCGCGGTTGCACTCCGGTGAGGAACGCGGACAGGGCGCGGGCGTGATCGCCGCCTCCGTCCCCGTTTGCACGGGCTTTGTCGGCCGCCAGTCCGCTGATGACCAGCAGTTGCTGCTTGTGGGCATGGAGTTCAGCAAGAGTGGGCGGGAGTTCCGCGAGGGAACCCGGTTGGGAAGGACGCCAGTCCGGCATGTGCACGCCGTTGGGGATATAGAGGATCGCCATCCGGTTGGGGGCGGCCGCAGTGGCCCCGGCTTTGGAGGGCTCGGCGCTCGCCCAGGGCGTCAGGGGGCCCATGCATTCCAGCCAGGGCAGGGCGACGGCAGTGCCCAGGCCGCGCAGCACGGCGCGACGCCCAAGCAGAGGGGGTGCATAGCGTCGGGGTGGTTTTGACTCGGGGTGGGGAAGGGGTTTCGGAGCCGGGTTAGCGCTGACCGGAGGCACCCTCCGATCTGCCGCGTTTGTAAAGGAATGCATCGCTCTTCACAATGGCGTGCACCAACGGGAAAAAGCGGCCCTCCGCGGCGAGGGTTGCGCGCGTGATTTCGCGCAGGGCCGGTTCGTCGTAGTATTCCAGTGCGCGTCCGAGTCCGTAGGTCATGAGCTTTTCCGCGAGGTTGCGCAGGACGGCTTCCCGTTTTTGCGCGAGAATTTCCCGCAGTTCCCCCACCCCGGAAAAAGACGATCCGTCCGGCAGGGTTCCGGAGGGATCGATAGGTTCCTGCCCGTCCCGGGCGCGGTAGCGCCCCACGACATCGAAGTTTTCAAAAGCGAATCCAATTGCATCCATGGACTTGTGGCAGTTGGCGCAGGCTGCTTTCTGCCGGTGGGCCTCCATGCGCTGGCGTAAATTGCCCTTCGCCTCCTTGTCGGAATCCAATTCCGGGACGCCGGGCGGCGGGGGCGGCGGGGGTGCCCCCAGAATTTGTTCGAGCACCCATTTTCCCCGTTTTACCGGGGAGGTGCGCGTGGGGTTGGACGTCACCGCCAGAACACTTGCGTGGGTGAGAATGCCCGCCCTTCCGAGCGACTCGAGGTTCACCTTCACAAATTCATGCCCCTTGATGGGGACTCCGCCCGGGCGATTTTTTGGCTGGTTGACCGAGTTGCCGGCCGTGTCCGCGATGCCGTAGTGCCGGGCCAGAGGCTCGTTGAGAAAAGTGTACTCGGCTGCGACCAGGTCGGTGATCGCGCCGTTTCGCAGGAAAATCTCCCGCAGAAACAGTTCGGTTTCCTTCAGCGCCGCTTTGCGCGCGGTTTCCTCCCAGGGGAACAGCGCGCGGTCCGGCTGGAATGCGCTAAAACGCTGCAGCTGCAACCATTGCATCCCGAAGCTCGTCACCAGCGTGACGGCCTTGGGATCCCGCAGCATGCGCTCGACCTGGGCATCGAGGTTTTCGGTGAGTTTGCCTGCATCCGCCAAGGCCCGCAGTTCGCCGTCGGGCAGGGAAGACCACAAAAAATAGCTGAGCCGGGAGGCGACTTGATGCTGGGTGAGGGGATGCTTTTGGGGACCGGTTTCCTGGTCCATCTCGACGCGGAACAGGAAGTGCGGGGAGCACAAGGCCAGCGTGATCAGGGTGCGGGTGTCCGCCTCCAAACCCTCCGCCGTCGTGCCCGAGCGGAAGAGGGCTCCGTAGCGCGCCAGCTCGTCCGGGGTGGGCGGCCTGCGGAAAAGGCGGCTCAGCATCCAGCGGGTGACCAAGGCGGGTTTTTGTTCCGGGGCTGCGGGAGCGGTGAGTTCCGCGAGTCTGCGCTGGAAACGGGTGCGGCGGTCGGCGGGGCCCACGGCGGCGAAACTGCGGGTGTAGATCATGCGTTCGGGCTTTTCCGGGTCCCGGTCTGCGAAGCGGGCGGCGAACTTGTGGGGGCCGCCGGGAAGGCGGAGGCGCAGCTCGATGTTTTCCCAATTTTTGAAGGGAGCTTTCACGGCGAAGGAGCCCGCGAGGGTGCCGTCGACGAGCAGTTCGA
>JBILWF010000202.1:0-5406 GCA_044370075.1 Chthoniobacteraceae bacterium
TCTGGGTTCCTTTTACGAGCTCAGCCGGAATCTTTCCACCAGCACCCAAAGCAGGGAGTTCACCCGCAACCGCGTGGGCGTCACGGCGAACCTTACTTTTTAGCACCGACTCATGAATTCCTCGAATTCCAAACACCCGGTCCTTTCTCCGGTTCTACCGCCGGCAGGGATTTTCATGCGCACATTCCGGGAGTTCTTCGGAAATGCGGTACTCGATGGGGCGCTCTTCCTTTTGCTCTGCGCGCTCAGCCTGCCCGGGGGCGGACTCTTGGCCGCACCGCCCTCGAAAGCCCCTTTGCGCGCGGACCCATTCAAGGCGCCTCCCGCCTCCTACAGGCTGTCTGCGAACGACCTCATCCACATCAAGGTGTTTGGCGAGGACGAGTTGGAGTGCAGTTCACGAATCGCACGCGATGGCACCGTGCCCTTCCCCCTGCTGGGCAGCATTCACATCGGCGGAAAAACGGTGTTGGATGCTACCTCCGCCATCCAGTCGGCCCTGCGCACCTATTTGCTAAACCCGCAGATCGCCCTGCGAATCCTGGAGTACAACAAAAGGCGCTTCACGGTGCTCGGGCAGGTCAACCGTCCCGGCACCTTCGACATGCCCGACGACAGCCCCCTAAGCCTGCTGGAGGCCATCGGCATGGCCGGCGGATACTCACGCCTGGCCAACCCCTCCAAAGTCACTGTCCGCCGGTCCAGCCCCGGCGGCATGGAGGATATCTTTAAAGTGGACGCCAAACGCATGGCCAAAAGCAAAACGGGCGCCCCTTTTCTCATCCAACCGGGCGATACGGTGGTCGTTGAAGAGAGCCTTTTCTAACCAAAATGGAATCCACCATTCATTCCCCGCCCCCTCCCGCGGCCTCCCCGGTTCCTGATGCGGCCCAGCTGCTGCTCATTCTGCGGGAACGTCTTTGGATTATCGGCGTGTGCTGTGCGGCGGGATTAATCGGCTCCGTGGTGTACATCAAGAGACAGCCCATCACCTTTCGCACCCATGCAGTCATCCAGGTCGAGCAACGCGCCCGGGTTCTCGGGGTGGAAAGCGATCCCGCCTCGCCCCTGAGTTCCGAGGCGGGAATTCCCACAATGCTCGAAACCTTCCGAAGCCGACCCTTTGCCGAGCGGGCCGTGCGCGAACTGCGCCTCGCAGAAGATCACGAATTCCGGTCGGGACCGCCTTCGGAGGGAGCTTTGCACGGGCACTTCCGGCAATGCGTCCACGTTTCGCAACGAAGAGGAACCCAGCTTCTGGACATCATCGCTGAGCATCCCATCGCAGCGGTCGCACAGCGACTTGCAAACGGAGCGGCTGAATCCTTTATCCAACACCAAATCGCCCAGCGCACGAGCGGACCGCGCGCCCTTATGCAGTTTTTGGTGAACGAAGCCGAACGTCAGAAAACAAAACTCCAAAAAAGCGAAGAGGCGCTCCAGCGCTACAAGGAAACTAACCGGGCCGCTTCCCTCGAGGACCGCCAGGATACCGTCACCTCCGCCTTGAAGATCCAGGGCACAAATCTGGCGGAAGCCCGAACCGCCCGCATCCGCCTCGAGAGCGACCTCGCTGACATCGAGCGCTTTGCGAACGACCCGAACGCGCTTCTGCCCATTGCGAGCGTGGCGCAACACGCTTCCGTGACCAGTGCGCGCACCCAGATTCAGGGTCTTGAATCGCTGCTGGGAACCCTGCGGCTTCGGTACACGGACCAGCACCCCAAAACAATCCAAGTACTCCAGCAACTCGCGGATGCCAGAAACAATCTACGACGCGCCGTCCTCCAAATACCGGCACTTATCCGCGCGGAACTGGAGCGGGCTAAATCGACGGAGCGAAATTTTGAAACCGCCTTTCGCGATCAGGAGCAGCAAGCCCTCGAACTCAACAGGCAGTCCATTGATTTCAAAGTCCTGAGCCGGGACGTGGAAACCGACCGCGCCCTGTACGACTCGATCCTGCGGCGGCTTAAGGAGACCGACATTGCCAAGGGCGTTCAATTCGGCGACTTGACGCTGTTTGAGTCAGCACCCCTGCCCTCGGCCCCGGCACAGCGCAAAGCGCTTCAATTTCTGGGGCTCGGACTCTTTGCCGGGTTGCTCACGGGAATCGGAGCGGTGGTTGCCACCTTTCTGCTGGATAACACGTGGCGCTCCGCCGAGGAGGTGGAGATTTCCACGGGCCTCGCCGTCCTTGCGACTCTGCCTACCCGGTCACGACTCAGTGCCATGAACGGCCTTCCCGTGGCGCTTCAGGATCCCACGCAACCGCTTCTGGAGGCCTTCCGCTCGCTCCGAACCTCCCTCCATCTCAGCGCGCGGAAGCAGGGCAAAAAGTGCTTTTTGTTCACCAGCGCACTGCCCGGGGACGGAAAAAGTTTTTGCGCTCTGGGGTATGCAATCACACTCGCCAACCAAGGGGTTAAGACACTCCTGATTGACGCCGACATGCGGGCGCCCTCCCTGGAAGCCACACTGCTGGGAACCAAAGACAGACCGGGACTGGCCGAAGTACTCGAGGGAATTGTCGGCCTCCGCGATGCCGTGCTCGCGAGTTCCATTCCCGGGTTGGAAGTGCTTACCGCGGGCTCACCGGTCGCCCATGCCTCCGAGTTGCTCACGCGCACCGGAATCCACAGCACGCTGCGGAGCGCCTCGGAGGCATACGACTGCATTGTGGTGGATTCGGCCCCGGTGCAGTCGGTCAGCGACGCGATCCTGCTGGCCGAGGCGGTGGACTGCGTGTGCATGGTGGTGCGTTACGGGAAAACCCCGCGCAAGGAGGCAATGCGCTCCCTGCACCTCCTTCAGGAGCACGGGACTCCCGTCGAGGGGATCATCCTCAATGGAGCGCATGCGCACCGGATCTACGACTACTACACGCGGCCCCGGGAGGCCGCGGCGGCGACACCGACTGACACCGACTGACACCGGCGCTCACCAGGGCATGGAGATTCCCAGGCGTTGGGCGACGCGGGTCGCGCGCAGGAGGGCCTCGCGCATGCGAGCGTCCTCCCCAGCGGGGCGGACGTCGGGACAGTCCGGGTGCGGCTCCGGGCTCGCCAGTACCCCGAGTTGGTGGAGCACGTGCGCCGTGCTGTGCTTGTACGCTGCCGCGCTGCCCGCATCGTCCAGGCGAAACACCTGGTCCTCCAACGCCTGCAGCGCCTCAAACACCTTGTACACCCGCGTGTCAAAACCCGGGCTACCGCCCTTGTGGCGCTTCAACGGAGCGCTTTCATCCAACCACATGTCCTTGGCAGCACAAATCAACGGTGCGGCGCTCGAGGCCGCACCAATCAACAGGGGCAGCCCCAGCTTGATTGCCGTGGCAATGCCGTAGTCATCCCCACTGTGGGGAAGAAAATCCAACTGGGTGCTCCGACACATCGCCGCCCAATACAAAAAATGGGGTTCGTCCAGCGTGCTGATTTTTCCACCCTGAAAGGCAGGGTGCGACGCGAGTTGCCACAAAAGCCAGGGCTCAAACGGAGTCGCCCACGGGACAAAAGCCGGCTCCAGCGCGTGAACCAATGCCGGATGCGTGAGGTGTTCCGCGATCGAAAAATACGCATCCCGCCGCGCCTCCGGGTCCAAACCATTCAACCACCGCGAGGTCATCAGCATCACCTCGCAGTTTGTGTGCTGCTGAACCAAATCCAAGAGCGGCAAATAACGTTCCGCCCGGAACCCCGAATCTTTTTCCGCACCCCGCGCGGTGACTCCCGCGATGAAGCGCGCATGTGGCAAAACCGAGCGAAAGCGGCTCAACACCTCCGCATATAAAGGCTCGCTCAGATTGAAAATGTAGCCTGTGTCCGCGTTGAGCACGTACGCCATCTCCACGCCGTAGTGATCGCCCGCGCGCTGCATCCAGAGCAGGGACCGCTCAAACCCGGCCCAGTCAGGCTTTCCATTGCCAAAGGGCAGCAGCACCGCGGGACACAGGCGCGCTTTGGTCGTGTGATCGATCAGGGCTTCCTCCGCCGTCCATGCCCAGACGGTCTCCTTCCACGGGGTTGCGGGCGAGAGATCGGCGAGATTCGAAATCAGGTTTGTATTCATGCGGTCCGGCTTTGGGAGTTAGGCAGTTGCGCCAAGCTGTTTTTTGATCTCCTTGAGACGCTCAAACTCGGGCCGCTGCGAGTAGAATTTGTCCAGCGGATAGCATCCGCTGATCATGCCGTTGCGCGGCGCAGTCGTGCATTCACTAAAGGTGCGGCACACCAGTTTTTTCTGCGCAGGTTTTCCGGACACAAAATCCGCGAGCATCTCGGGGTAAGACAGCGCCATCCGGCCGATTCCCACCGCGTCGGCCCAGCCGTCGCGCACGGCAGCCTGCGCCACCAGCGGCAGAAAATCCTGCAAGTACGTGTACCCGCTTCCCACCACGCACATCTGCTCTCCGGCCACGGCGCGCAGGGCGCGCACCACGGCCATCTGGCGGGCCACATCAAGGAGGGGATCCCACCCTGGCTGGTAGCCGTCGCTGGGAGGGAAGGCCGCCGGACGCTGGATGTGCGGGTTGTAGTAGGGGGAGCCCGCCGTGGTGTTGAGGATTTTCACCCCCAGCGTGCGGCACAAACGCACAAACTCTAGGGGTTCGCGCAAATCGACCTGCGTCGGATCATCCGGGTTTAATCCAAATCCGTAGCGGTACGGCAGATGGTCCGCGTGGGGCTCGGGGATGCCCGGCCCCAAACGCCCGGGCCGCGACCGCTCCGGATCCGGCCGAAAGGGCACCATGTCAAAACAACTCAAACGCACCCCCAGGTCCACGGGATTCCCATCCGCCCGAATGCCCTCAATAATTTCGCGGAGCACACGGGTCCGGTTTTCGAAGGAACCACCGTACCGCCCGGGCCGTGTGTGCGCCCCCAAAAACTCGTGCAGCAAATACCCGTGACAGTGCTTGATATCGACAAAGTCCGCTCCCGCCTCCCACGCCACGCGCGCCGCCTTCACATAATCGCCAATCAGCTTTTCCACCCATGCATCGGAGACCACCTGCTCCGGACCGGTGACGGAAAATTTCCGGTCCAAAATCGGATGCCGGAAAGCGACCCGCGGCTCCCAGCGCGTCTTGTCGTGGGGACGGCAGAAGCGTCCTGAATGCGTGAGCTGGAATCCGACGACCAGATCCTCCGCGGTTTCATAGAGTTCCGCGTGGGTGGATTTGAGCAGGCCCACCAGCTCGACGATCCCGCTCAGGTTGGCGCGCTCCAGAATGAGCTGGTTGGGGTTGGCCCGGCCGTCCGGGCGCACCGCCATCGCCTCCGCCCCGCAGATGAGCTTGGCGCCGCTTTGGCCGAACCGCTTCCAGCGCCGGCGCATCTCGTCGGAAACTCCCCCCTGCGTGGTTCCATCCCAGCCCTCCATCGGATGGATCGCGATCCGGTTTCC
>JBILWF010000203.1:0-5382 GCA_044370075.1 Chthoniobacteraceae bacterium
GACGACAATGTCGAGTACCTGCGCCATCGCTTTGAGCTCCTCTCCCAGTGTCCCCTATTTGAAGGGATGGAGTATTCCGAAAACCGGGAACAACTCGCTGAATGGATGCCCCTGATCATGGAGGACCGCTCCCCCACGCAGCGAGTGGCCGCCACCCGCATGGAACTGGGCACTGACATGAACTTCGGCGCCCTCGCCCGCGCCCTGTTCAAGCACCTCCAGTCCCTTCCCAACGTGGATGTTTTTCTCGGACACCATATCAACTTTATCGAACGCAGATCGAGGCGGTCAAACAATCCGACGGCTCCGTTAAAACACTCGAAACCAAGTTCCTCTTCATCGGCGCCGGCGGCGGTTCGCTGCCCCTTTTGGAGGAGACCGAAATTCCCGAGGCCGAAGGCTACGGGGGGTTTCCCGTCAGCGGCCAGTGGCTCATATGCCAGAACCCGGACTTGATCCAACGCCACGCGGCAAAGGTCTACGGCAAGGCCGAAGTGGGCGCTCCACCCATGTCGGTTCCGCACCTCGACACGCGCATCATCAACGGCCAGAAAGCCCTGCTGTTTGGGCCGTACGCCGGATTTTCCACGAAGTTTCTCAAACACGGCTCGTTTCTGGATCTGCCTGAGTCGCTGCAACTCGACAACATCCTGCCGATGATCTCGGCGGGTATGCACAACATTCCCCTCACCAAATACCTCATCGACCAGGTGCGCCAGTCCCCGGAGGACCGTCTGGAGGCGCTGCGCAAATTCGTGCCCAACGCGCGGCTCGAAGACTGGGTGCTGGAAGATGCGGGACAGCGCGTGCAAATCATCAAAAAGGACCGCGACGAGGGCGGCAAACTCGAGTTCGGCACCGAAATTGTCAGCTCGGCCGACGGCACCGTGGCCGCGCTGCTGGGGGCGTCCCCCGGAGCGTCCACCGCAGTCTCGATTATGGTGGAACTGCTCGAAAAATGTTTCCCCGACCAGTTCCGCTCCGAGGCGTGGCAGTCCAAGCTGCAGGCGATGATCCCCTCTCTCGGTAAATCCCTCGCCAAAGACCGCGAACTCTGCGCCGAAACCCGGGAAAAAACGGCCCGGATTTTGGGACTCCTGGAGGACTGAGGAACGCGCATCCACACAGGCAGCGCGTCCCGCCGAGGTTTCCGCCCGAAACCCCTACCTTGCCCATGAATTGCCCGCAGTGCGCCTCCCCGGAGACGCTGTTCAAGAACAAGCTGAGCAAGTGGCTTTGCACGGACTGCGGAACCACGTTCGAGCCCCCGTCCACAGCGGAACCCCACGCGGCCTCGCTTGCCGCCAACCCCAAGCGCATCTTTTTCAGTTACGGCCACGACTTGAACAAACCGCTTATCGACCGTTTCAAAGCGGACCTTGAAAAGCGCGGCCACTCCGTCTGGATCGACTACAAACAACTCGGCACCTGGGACGATTGGAAGGGCGGCATCACCCGGGGAATTCACGACTCGCAGCTCGCCGTCGCCTTTCTGTCGATCCATTCAACGCGGGATCCCGGGGTTTGCAGAAACGAAGTGGCCATGGCGCTGCATCACTTCGGGACAGTGTATCCCGTTCTCGTGGAAAAAGTCCCGGCAGAGAGCATTCCCGCGACGATCCAGCACCTGCAATGGCCCGACTTGAGCGACTGGCAGCGCAGGCAGCAGGAGGACTCCGCCGAATTTGAGCGGTTCTACGAGGAACGCCTGATGGAAATCATTAACAAGGTGGAGGGCGAGGCCACGCGGTTTGCATCGGAAGCCGAGGTGTTGCGCAGGGTGTTGAGCCCCTCAAGTTTTGACGGGAAGTTTTACCAGCATCTGGACGGCTTTGTGGGACGCGAATGGCTGTTCGACGAGTTCGAACAGTGGCTGAACCACAAGCCGGATTCGCGGGTTTTCTGGCTCAAGGCAGGGCCCGGTTTTGGAAAGACCGCGTTTGCGGTGCAGCTTGCAAACCGCTACCGGGCTGCGGTTGTCGGAACGTGGTTTTGCGAGCAGGGAAGCGCCGAACTCACCGATCCGTTGTGCGCCGTGCGCACCCTCGCGTTTCAATTAGCGCTGCGCTGGGACGACTACCGGACGCGGCTTTTGCCGAGGCTGGGACTGGGTGCAGCTTCAAGCGAGGTTCAAATCCGGGAAGCCTTGGAATCGCTCGCGAGGAAGAATCTTCCAGACACATTTTCGCACCTGATCTCGGAGCCGCTGGCCGGCCTAATCTGGCGGGAGCACAAACTCGTTATCCTCCTGGACGCCCTGGATGAAGCGACGGATGCGGAGGGGCAGAATACCCTGAGCGCGCTCATCAACGGGCGTTTTCTGGAGCTGCCCCCGTGGATCAGCTTTGTGGCGACCAGTCGTCCCGATGCCCCGGTTGTGGGACACCTGCAGCGGTTCAAGCCGTTTGAAATTGCAGCGGAGGACAGGCGCAACACGGCGGATCTGCGGCTGTATTGCCGGCAGGTTTTGGGGACCGTTCCGGGGATTCCGGCGTTGGGCCAGGCGGAACGGGAGCAGTTGTACGAATCGGTGGTTGGGAAAAGCAGTGGCATGGTGCTGTACCTACGGATGGTGGTGGAGGGTTTGCTTGAGGGCAGTCTTGCGCTGGGAGACTTGAATCGCATGGAGGTGGGGCTGGGCGGACTGCGCAGCCGGTACTACACGGCGTTCGGGCACCGGTTTGGTTCCGATTACGCGGACTCCGTGCAACCGCTGTTGAGGCTGGTGATGGCGGCGCCGGGACCGCTACCGTTGGCGCTTGCGGGGGAGGTACTCGGGTGCGGAAAGGAAGCGGTGCGCGGGATGCGGACCCGGTTGGGCGCGTATTTGACGGAGAGCGCGGGCGGGTTGAGTATTTTCCACAAGACACTGGAGGAATGGCTTCGCTGCGAGGCAAGCGGGGCATTCTTTACGGACAGCGATTCCGCCCGGACGGATCTTGGGAAATTTCTGTGGGGCATTTTTGCGGAGCGCGAGGATGACGGCCGGGGACTCATCAAAACACTGGATTGGGAGGCGTCGGTCATGGATTGGGTTCCAAGGTTGCTGCCGACCATGCCACAGTGGGAAAGGCCGGAGAAATTGGCGGATTTTGCAAACTTCCTTTCGGTGCGCGCCCGATACCAGGGCGCGGAGACCCTTTACCGCCGCGCACTCGCGGGGCACGAAAAAGCGCTCGGACCAGACCACCCCGACACACTCGAAACCACCAACAAACTGGGCATCCTTCTTCACGATACGGGAGACTTGGACGGTGCGGAAGCCTTGCACCGCCGTGCCTTCGCAGGCCGCGAAAAAACGCTCGGACCAAGCCACCCCGACACACTCGCGAGTGCCAACAATCTGGGCATGCTTCTTAAAGACAAGGGAGACATGGACGGGGCGGAGCCCCTCTATCGCCGCGCGCTCGCGGGCCTCGAAAAAGCGCTCGGGCCAGACCACCCCCATACACTCGCAAGCACCAACAATCTGGGCAACCTCCTCAATGACAAGGGAGACTTGGACGGTGCGGAAGCCTTGCACCGCCGTGTGCTTGCGAGCCGCGAAAAAGCGCTCGGGCCAGACCACCCCGACACACTCGATAGTGTCCACAATCTGGGCAACCTCCTCAATGACAGGGGAGACTTGGACGGTGCGGAAGCCTTGCACCGCCGTGCGCTCGCCGGCTTCGCGAAAGCACTGGGGCCGGAACACCCCGCGACGCTCGACAGCGTAAACTGTCTGGGCGCTCTTTTGAGAAAAAAGCGAGACTTGAATGGAGCCGAGCCTCTGTATCGCCGTGCGCTCGCGGGCTTCGAGAAGGCTCTCGGTGCAGAACATCCCTCGACGCTGGGCAGTCTAAACAATCTGGGCAACCTCCACAAAGACAAGGGAGACCTCGATGGGGCGGAGTCCCTCTACCGCCTTGCGCTGGAGGGCAGAAAGAAAATTCTCGGTCCTGATCACCCCGATACACTCGCAAGCATCAGCAATCTGGGCAGCCTTCTAAAAGACAAAGAAGACTTGGAAGGGGCAGAAACCCTCTACCGCTATGCGCTTGCGGGCAGGGAGAAAGCGCTCGGTCCCAGTCACCCCGATACGCTTTCGATCGTTAACAGTCTGGGCATCCTTTTGAAGAACAGAGGAGACATCAACGGAGCGGAGGCTTTTCACCGGCGAGCGCTTAGAGGCTTGGAGAAAGCTCTCGGTCCAAACCATCCCAAGACGCTCCAAAGCGTCAACAACCTGGGCAACCTTCTAAAAAACAAAGGAGACTTCGACGGGGCGGAGTCCCTTCACCGCCGCGCTCTCGCGGGCAGGGAGAAAGCACTCGGCCCGGACCATCCCGATACACTCACAAGCTTCAACAATCTGGCCAACGTTCTGAAAAACAAAGGAGACGTCGACGGGGCGGAGTTCCTTCACCGCCGCGCTCTCGCGGGCAGGGAGAAAGCACTCGGTCCGGACCATCCCGATACGCTCCAAAGCGTCCATAATCTGGGCAACCTTCTCGATGCAACATCCCGTCGAAAAGAGGCCATCGACTTGCTTCGCAAATGGACCACGATTTCGGAGATTGCGGCGGACGAGGTGCGCTACAATCTGGCCTGTTACGAATGTCTTGCGGGAAATGAGGGAGAGGCAAAACGCCTGATCACCAAACACCTTGCTTTACATCCCGGAATGAAAAGCGAGGCCCTGCAAGATCCCGATTTCCAGACGATTCACCAATTCCTCGAGACCCTTTGAATTAATCTCCCCGCTTTGCGGGTGCCGCCCGGTTACTTGGGGGGAGGCAGTATCAGGGGGGCAGGTTTACCCTTCGGCCCGGTCTGGCCTCGGGAGACATAGCCAGAGCCGAAAGGGTGCGCGGTCGTCGTTTGACCCGAGTTGGTACGGGTTTGGGTTACGGAACCGAAGCGCGAGGTCACCGCGGAGTCTCCCTGATTGGAGCGGGTTATCACCCCCGACCCAAAGGGGGTTGTGGTGAGCGTTTCTCCCTGCGGCCCCCGGGTGATGGAACTGCTGCCCAAGGAGGAGGTGGTGTACGTCTTGCCATCCGAGGAACGGGTAATCCACCCGCTGCCAAACTTGCTGGTCCGGTATGTTTTACCGTCCTGAGTACGCGTGATGTAGCCGTCCCCGAAACGCGTGGTGGTGCTGTTGGGGGCAGCTCCCGGTATGACCACAGGGGGCCGCACAGGATCCGCAGCCGAGGCCACAGGGGCGCCGAGAAGAAAAATTTCCAAAAGCCCGGTAAGGAGAACCATGCGGCGCGCGGAAGGGGGTGTTTTCATGGGGTGAATTCGTGTCACCGGTCACTTCAAAATGTACCACTCGCGGTCGAATCAAAATGTACCACCCCGAGGCGTTGGTTTTTTAGACTTGGTGCGTTGTTTTTG
>JBILWF010000204.1:0-5368 GCA_044370075.1 Chthoniobacteraceae bacterium
GACTCCATTCTGGGGTTTCGTTCCCATCTCGGTGCGGGCGTGATTCTTTCCAATGTCCGTTTGGACCGTTCCGAAATCATCGTGCCCGATCCCGAGGGAAAACTGTTCCCGACCGGCCTTAGAAAATTCGGCGCCGTGATCGGGGACCGCGTGGAAATCGGGTGCAATTCGGTGATCAATCCCGGCTCGCTCCTAGGGCGAAACTCCGTACTTTATCCCGGCACGCAGTGGCGGGGCCCGTTGCCCGCCAACAGCATCGTCAAGACACTTCAAACCCAGCAGGTGGTGGAACGTCGTCCCTGAAAAAGCAGTGTCCTTGCATTGCAACCCGCTGCAGGGTGCGTAGTTTTTGAAACCACAATCCGAACTTATGTCTGAGCAACCCTCCTCCCCGGCTCCCGCCACCGCGGATCCATCTTTTGACCCGCTTGTTTTTTGGTTCCGCCACAAGAGCTCGATTCAAACGGTTGCCGTGCTTTTCGCGGGTGCTCTCGCAACGTATGGAATTTCCGCGTGGATTGGAAAACAGCGGGAAGCCGCCGCGGCGGAAGCGTTTGCAGCAGCAAAAACGCCGGAAGCCCTTGCCGCTTTCGTTCTGGAACACAAGGGCTTGCCCCTGTCCGGGAATGCAGCGCTGTTGCTCGCCGGCAGCCTGCGGGCTGATGGCAAGCTGGAGGAATCTCTCAGGACTCTCCAGGATTTCTCGGTCCAGTACCCCAATCACCCTCTTGCCGGAGCTGCTCTGATGAGCATGGCAGCTACCTTGGAGCAGCAGGGCAAAATGCAGGATGCCCTCGATCTCTACCGCCGCTTAATCACCTTGGAACCCCGTGGTTTTGCCGCACCTGCCGCTTATCTGCGGATTGCACGTATTCACAAAACACAGAACCAACTCGACGAGGCGCGCTCCACCTACGAATCGCTTCAGTCGCAGTTTCCAAAGTCTGCTTTCGCGAATGAAGCTCTTCTGGAAGCACAAGCTCTCAAGCCAAGGGAACCGCAGGCACCGCCCTCCGGCGCAGCCCCAAGCCAAAACGCAGCCGCCCTACCCGCCTCTCTGACGAATCCTCCCGCTGCACCTGCACCTGCACCTGCACCCGCACCCGCACCCGCACCCGCACCCGCACCCGCACCCGCACCTGCACCCGCACCCGCACCCGCACCCGCACCCGCACCCGCACCCGCACCCGCACCCGCACCCGCACCCGCACCGAAGGAAGCGGATAAACCGTCTCAACCCGAACCAGCCAGCGAAAAACCCGCGAATCCCAAACCGGAAAATCCGTCCTCAGGAGCCAACTAAACCCCGGCCTGAGGAGTTTTGCCCACGCGCGGGTGGGGCACCTTCACTTTCTCGGTTTACGTTTAATATGCAGCTCGATCTGTGGCTGCTGGAGGACTTCCTCGTCCTCGGGAAATGAGATGTCCACGGATGGCGGAAAATCACCGAAATCTTCCGCTGCCAAAGTCTGGTCGTCCGCATGCTCCGTAGCAAACCAAGTCCACTGTTCCGGACTTTGAAGCGCGGCGGGGGCCTCCTGGTCTATCTTCAAACTTCCCGAGAACATACCCCCCTTCTCCACCGCGATGGAGCGGGCATGGATGTTTCCCGCGAGAATACCGCCTTTATCCACCGCGACAGACCTGGCGTGAATGGTTCCCTCAAGCGCACCCTTTTTTCTCACCGTGAGCCGCCCGTCACACACAAATGTGCCGCGTACTTTCCCCTCAACTTCCACATTGCGCGCATAGACCTCCCGGGCGAAATCCACATTTGCCTTGGACTGAATGAGTATTTTTTCGGCCTTCATCAGTCCCTCGTAAATGCCGTCCACGCGGATCGCAGCCTCATCCGTGCAGATAATCTCGCCGCGGGAACGGCCCTCTATCCGGACCCTGCCACATAAAATTCTGTGGCAAGCCACATCGGCAGTCGGCGACAGATATACCAGTCCCTGAGTCCGGATCGAACTAGACAAAGGGCCCTCAATGCGGAAGTCCCGTATGTCAATGTAGGACCCACACTTTGGGCAATAGCTCGACTCTGCAGAGGTGGACACCTCGTGCTTTTCCCGACAGCAAAAGCACGTCACGTTGCGGGATTTTTCGCGCGTTATCCACTTCCCAAGCCGGTCCAGAATGGTGGGCTGGCGTATGCTTGCAAAATCTTTTGCGAGAAGTTTTTGTATTTGATAACTCTTCTCGCACCGCTTGTTCCTGCACCGCGTATATTTCGTGGCGACAGGCTCAAGCTGGCTGAACCCGCAATGCGGGCAGTCTGCCACGATTTTATCGGGCGGGTGCTTGCGGACGTTGGCCACGGAGGCCTCGAAAGGTTAAATCTTTCCTCCGAGTCCCGAAGCGGCGCCGGGAACCGGGTTCCGAACGACTTCCGGTTGCTTCATTGGAATGCGGTTCGGGGTGACTTCGGATTTTCCAACAAAAGTGGCGCCATCCTCTATAATCAAGCGGCTGGCTTTGAGGTCTCCATGCAAGGACGCATGACTCTTGAGCTCGCAGCGTTCTTCCACCGTGATGTTGCCGTGCACTTTTCCAAAAACGGTCACACTCTTGGTCTTGATTTCCCCGCGAATCTCCGCGTTTTCCCCCACGGTAAGCGTCCCTTGGCTGGAGATTTCCCCCTCCACCTTCCCGTCGATGGTCAAATCGTTTTGAAACTTGATGGATCCTTTGATCTCCACATCGGAGGAGAGAGTGTTTCGGCCCAGGGCAGGATTGGTATCAGACATGTTTAGGGATGGAGGATGGGTTGGGGATGGAGAACCGCCCGCGCGAGTTCAGGGTGACCGAGCACCCCGGATTTCGCCGTGAAACGGACGCGGATTCAGGAAGATGCAACGCGTCTCGAACGGACCGGACCGCGAAAACGATCCGCCCTTTTCGGGCGCGCACTGCGCAATCTACCTGCACGTCCCCCGGTGTCAACGCCCCGCTCACCGGGCATTCCATCTCTAATTGTATGAAAAGCTTGGGCGTCTTTTCCGCACCCGCGATTGATTTCCACCCTCCTCCGGGCAGAGCATGGGGAGCCATGAAGCCCCTTCCGAAGCCCCCTCTTTTCAGCATCCAAAAGCTCTCGGTAATCCGGGATGGGAGCCCCCTGCTGCGCGATGTGTCATGGTCGGTGCATACCCGTGAGCACTGGGTGATTCTGGGTCCCAACGGCTCGGGAAAATCGTCCCTGCTCAGTGCTCTGGCGGGCTATCTCACGCCCACCGAGGGCCGGTTCCAGCTCCTCGGCGAAGAGTTCGGTGAAAGCGATTGGCGCGATTTGCGGGCGCATCTCGGAATTGTATCGGCCACTGTGGCGTCCATGGTTCCTCCCGATGAACCGGCCGCCTACACGGTGCTCACGGGGCGAGATGGCGGAATCGGATTGTGGGGGGATCCAGAGCCGGAGGCCTTTGCCGAAGCACGTCGTGTGTTACACAAAGTGGAGTTGTACGGCCTTGAGGAGCGTTGTTGGGAGGTTCTCAGTCAGGGAGAAAAACAGCGCGTCCTCATCGCCCGCGCTCTGATCCGTCAACCGTCGCTGCTGATCCTCGATGAACCCTGCGCCGGCTTGGATCCGGTGGCCCGCGAAGCCTTTCTGGGGTTTCTCCAACGTCTCCTCGCCAAGCCAACCGGGCCCGCGGTTGTTCTGGTGACGCATCACGTTGAGGAAATTATCCCGGGATTCACGCACGGACTTCTCTTAAACAGGGGCACCGTGGCCGACTCGGGACCGCTTTGCGACATCCTGCGATCCGATGTCTTGAGCTCCGCGTTTGAAGCGCCCGTTCGGGTGCGCAAACGGGCGGGCCGCTATCGTTTGGAATTAACCCCGCGTCCGGCTCGCAAACAAACCATCCTTGGCTAAATACGGCATCCCCATGAAAATACCGCCCCCCCGCCACCTTCCGAGCCCGCTGGGCCTTCTCGCCGCGTTTTTTTTACTGAATTCATCGCCGTCTGCCGCCCGGGACTGGCCCGAGTTTCTGGGCCCCTCGCGGGACAATGTTTCCCCGGAAACCGGGCTCAGAACACATCTGCCCGCAGACGGTGTCCCCATTGTGTGGAAAAAGGATATCGGCACGGGATACAGCGCTCCCAGCATTCTGGGCGATACGCTCGTGGTGCACCACCGCATCGGCCGGGAGGAGATCGTGGAGGCCTGCGAGATGCAGAGCGGCAAAACGCTCTGGAAACGGTCCTACCCAAGCAACTTTGTGGATCCGTTTGGGTACAACAACGGGCCGCGCTGTTCGCCGCTTTTGACCGAGGAATTCTGCTACACATTCGGGGCGGAGGGCGTGCTTTTGTGCCTTAAAATCAAGGATGGTTCGCAGGTGTGGCGTAGGGACACCAATGCCGAGTTTCGCGTGCCGGAAGCCTTCTTTGGCGTCGGCAGCAGCCCCGTTTTGGAGAACGGAAAGCTCATCGTCATTCTGGGCGCGCAACCCAATTCAGGCGTGGTTGCCTTTGACGCGAAAACTGGAAAGACCCTCTGGGAGAACGGAGGAGAAAAGACCTGGAATGGCGAACCCATGCACCGCTGGCCGGGGGAAAGACGCATCGAATGGAATTCCGCGGACCCCGCGTTTCAAAAACAAGCCAGCTACTGCACGCCGGTAATGGCCACCATTCATGGAAAACGCCATGCGCTGTGCGTGACGCGGCAGGGCCTGCTCTCGCTCGATCCCGAAACCGGTGCCCGGAATTTTGCGTACTGGTTCCGCGCCCGGCAGGATTCCTCGGTCAACGCGATGACACCGGTGGTCGACAAGGATTGCGTACTCATCTCCTCGGCTTACTTCCGCAATGGGTCCATACTGCTTCGCGTTCAACCTGATGGAAAAAGCGTTGAAGAGGTCTGGAGCGGCCTCCAGATGGAGATGCACTGGAGCCGTCCCGTCCTGCACGAGGGCCATCTCTACGGGTTTAGCGGACGCAACGAACCCGATGCCCAACTCCGCTGCGTGCGGTGGTCGGATGGAAAGATTTTCTGGGACCGCTATGAAGGGTGGCCCAATGCAGGCCATTCCAAACTGCGTCCGGATGAAAAACCGCCGGATTTTTTTGGTCGTGGCTCCTTCATTCTAGCCGGCAAAAAGCTTGTCGCCCTCGGTGAGTGCGGACGCCTCGGTTTGTTTGAGCCCTCCCCGGAAAAAATCACGGAATTGGGTGTCTGGCAGGTTCCTGGTCTTCAATACCCCTGCTGGGCCGGGCCCGTGCTTGCTCAAAAACGATTGTTTCTTCGCGATGAAAGCCGCCTGCTGTGTCTGGACTGGAGCGCGTCAAAAAATTAATCACGCCCGCGCCGTCCACCCCGCAATTTTGCAGTGAAGGAATTCATCCGTTTTGGCGG
>JBILWF010000205.1:0-5365 GCA_044370075.1 Chthoniobacteraceae bacterium
AACCGTCTTTACCGGGCTCCGGTCGTGTTTTTGGAGCCGTATGTGATGAACAGCGAACCCGTGTGGAAGCGCGTGCAGATGGGAGACTATTCCGGACAACGGGAGGTGTTTCAGGTGCGTCAAGCGAGCCTGGTGCGCGAGTATGCGGGTGCGGTTGCGGAGGGTTTGGCGCGCTACTACCGCACGCACCGCGCGATTGCGGTGCCGGAGCGGCGTTAAGGCATCAGACGGCCGGTCGCGGCCTTGTTATGAACCGTCACCAACCGCCGGAAACCTGCCATTCCTCGAGGAGGGACCCGGGAATTTCCTGCAGGAAGGGGGATATACGTTGGAGGGTTTCCGGGCCGCCCATCGTGCGTCGGATCAGAGGCCAGCTAAGGTAGAGATCGTCTTCGGCCCGTGTAAGTGCCACGTAGAAAAGGCGGCGCTCCTCGTCCATGGCTTCCTCGCTGCCCATGGAGCGTTGCGAGGGAAACATGCCTTCGGTTAGCCAGATGACAAAGACGGTGGGCCATTCAAGACCCTTGGCCTGGTGTACGGAGGAGAGGGTAACCCCGTCCCCGGGTTGGTTGCCGGTAGCGGCTCCCTGTTCTGTTCCACCCAGAAGCGCCATTTGGTCGAGAAACTCTTCGGTGCTGGTGTACTGGGAGGCGAATTGCGTGAGCGTGTTGAGGTCTTCGCGGCGCGAGTCGTAGTCGGGAAACTTGGACCGCGCGTAGTCGTCGTAAACGGCCTCGCGCACGCACTGGAGCATTTTGGCCGGGCCGCTGGGTTGACCAAACGGGGCGATCTCTTCGAGCGTGTGGCCGAGTTGTTTCCATGCGCTTGCGGAGCGCGCGGGGACTTTAAGACGGGCGAGTTCCTCCGCGAAGGAGAAGGCGTCGGGTGTGGATTCGCGCGCTGCGAAGGCGCGGGGTGCCAGCGGGGCCGCGGCCCTCCAGAGGGCATCGGCGGACCGGTCGCCAATGCCGGGCAGCAGCTTCACCATGCGTTTGAATGCGACTTCATCCCGCGGGTTCACGGCGTATTTGAGAAAGGCGCTGATGTCCTTGATGTGAGCCTGTTCGAAAAAGCGCAGGCCGCTTGTAATTTCAAAGGGAATGCCCGCGCGTGTGAGTTCCATCTGCAACTCCATCGAATGATAGTGCGCGCGGTACAGGACCGCCATGTCGGCCCAGTCCATGCCTTCCTGATGAAGTTCCTGCATGCGTGAAACCACAAACCGGGCTTGCTGAAGGCCGGACTGCACAGGGATGCATTTGGGTAGTTCGCCATCGGGACGCGCGGGCTTGAGTTCCTTTCGGTAGGCCGAGCGCAGCCCCTCGAGCGCGGCGTTGGCCACTCCGAGAATTTGGGGCGTGCTGCGGTAGTTGGTCTCGACTTTGTAAATTGCAGCGTTGGGGTAGCGCTCCCCAAAGCTCAGGATGTTGCGGTGATCGGCGCCGCGCCATGAGTAGATTGCCTGCGCGTCATCCCCTACTGCGGTGAGGTTGCGGTGCCAGGCGCTGAAGAGGTCGATAAGCTTGGATTGGAGCTGGTTAGTGTCTTGGTATTCGTCCACCAGAACAAACTGAAACTGATGCTGGTAGCGCTCGGCAATTTTCGGATGTGCAGTGAACAGGGCGACGGTTTTTGCCAGCAGATCATCGAAATCCACTGCATTCGCCTCGGTTTTGCGCCGGGCATAGTGTTTGGCTGCGCCCTCGAACAGTTCCGTCCATTCCTCCAAATGTGGAAAGCGTTCCGTTATCACCGCCGGAGGGGCTTTTCCCACGTTGAGCGCGTACCCAAGCACCTCGGCGACCACGGCGGGTTTGACGGGGAGTTCCGAGACTTTCCCTCCTGCGTGTTCGAGGAGGGCCGCCTGCAGAAGTTCCTCGGCGTCCTCCCGATCCAGCACGGAGAACCCCTGATCGAGTCCGGCTTCGCGGGGATGCCGGCGCAGGATGCGGTTCCCAATCGAATGAAAAGTGCCGCCCCAAAGCTCACTCACATCCTGCGGCACGAGATGGGCCACGCGCTCGAGCATTTCGCGAGCCGCTTTGTTGGTAAAGGTCAGAAGCAAAATCTGCGAGGGCGGCACCCCGTTTTCGATCAGGTATGCCACGCGGTAAGTCAGGGTGCGTGTCTTGCCCGAGCCGGCGCCTGCGAGCACGAGGGCGGGGCCGGGCGGCGCGGTAACGGCCGCGTACTGTTGTGCATTGAGT
Source organism: Chthoniobacteraceae bacterium (assembly GCA_044370075.1). Taxonomy (GTDB): domain Bacteria; phylum Verrucomicrobiota; class Verrucomicrobiia; order Chthoniobacterales; family Chthoniobacteraceae; genus Chth-196. Next base: position 2,208 of record JBILWF010000205.1, read on the forward strand.
TCGTCTGCGAAGGCGACGCGCGGGCCCTGCGGCTCCGGAGTGCGGATGGTGTATTGGCGGGCCATGGGATGACGCCCGGGGGTCAGGCATTAAGGCGCCGCAGGCGGATGTTGCGGAAAACCGCCGTGGTTCGGAATGTAGCGATTCCCAAAGGAATGGAGAGGTCGATTTCCCCCGGACGCAGGTCGAGTTCCTTTTGGTGCGTGTCGAGGTCTACAACACGGTCCTTGTCGATCCATGCCTGGATGCGCTTGGGCTCGACCCGCAGCCGGATGGTGTACCAGCGGTTGTCCTCAAATGCGCGGCTTGAGGTGGTTTCGTTGTGCGCGGCGTCTTCTCTCTCGATGCTGGAGATGCCCACCACGTTTCCGCCCCAGCCGCCGACGATCAGGGTAAGATGTTTTTTTTCGACGGGAAAAGTCAGTCCGCAAAAGAAGTCCAACCCCGCTCTGCGCTGGGCTTCGAGTTCGACTTCGTAATCCATCACCGGAGGCTTTCCGGTATACGTCACGCCGCTGAGTTCCTCCCCGCGCTCAATTTGCAGCAGCCCGCCTTCAACGCCGCAATCGCCTCCACCACCGAAATCCGTGCGTTTCCAACCTTGAAGGGTTTTGCCGTCAAAGAGGGACTGCCATGCGGGTGGTGCCTCGGCAAGCGCGTCGGAGAGGAGAAGGGATCCGCTGAGGACGCCCAGTTGATGGAGGAAGAGGCGGCGGGAGGAGGTCATGCTTCCTCCTTCCATGGAGCGGGCCAGGCTGCGAGTCAAAAAAAGGGCGAGGCTGGTTTTCGTTGTTTTTGAGAGGAGTCGACGGAATTCCCTTGCGGACTGTTTGGGACTCGTCCGCCGACAGGGGATGGGACCGCGGGAGGGCGCTGCCAGTGAAAGTAACCGGGGCTTACCCGTTTGCGGCGGCTCCCGGCTCGAATCCCGCCGCATGGTGAGTCCCATGAGCGCGCTACCCGGGCGCGGCGCACGGTGGTTAAGCGCCGGGGGAGGCTGCCCGCTCCGGCGCTTTTTACCACGCGCTCATCGCTTTTCAGAAACTACCCTCGAAGAACACGATGTCTCTGGACGGTTGGACCGGCATTTTAGGATGCGTGCTGGCGCAGGCACCCAGAAATAAAGCCGTTCCGGCAAGCAGAACAACAAGCAGGGTTTTCATAGTGACTTCACCTCCTTTCGGGAGCGGCGGCTCCTCAAGAAGACTCTTTAGAACGGCGTCACCCAACGGCAACAGGAACGTCACACTTGTAACAATTCTCGCGAAGCATGCGGGGGCATATTCCCGCTGCACGGAAATCAATCCCTCATTCGTAACGAAGCGCCGCGATGGGATTTAGAGCGGCCGCCTTCCGGGCGGGATAGAATCCGAAAAAAACGCCGATAGCGAAACTCACGCCGAAAGCCACAAACACGGACGAGGGCGAAACCAGCCCGTTAAAATCCAAAAACAAGCCCACCATTCGCGAACCGCCCATTCCCAATGCGACCCCTGCCACGCCGCCGAGGAAACTCAAGGCCACCGCCTCCAAGAGAAATTGCAGGCGGATGTCCCCCGGTCGCGCGCCCACGGCCATGCGGATTCCGATTTCGCGGGTTCGTTCGGTCACGCTCACCAGCATGATGTTCATGATGCCGATGCCGCCCACCAGCAGCGAGATTCCCGAAATGGACCCCAGAAGCAGGGTCACGATGCGCGTCACCGAACTGACTGTGTCGGCGATTTCTTTTTGGTTAAAGATGCTGAAGTCATCTTCACGGCCTGGCCCCAGGCGGTGTCGCTGCCGCAACAACCCGGTGATTTGTTTCTGTACGGACTGCATCTGCTGCGGGCTGAAAACCTGAACGGAAGCCGAGCGCAAGAATTTGTCGCCCGTGATCCGGCGCATTGCGGTTGTGTATGGCACCACCACCCGGTCGTCTTGATTGTGCCCGCCCATGCCGGCCCCTTTGCTTTCAAGCACACCCGCAATCACAAAGGGGATATTTTTAATCCGCAGGGTCTGGCCCACCGGATTCAGCGGACCGAAAAGCTCCTGCGCGGTCGCACTTCCCAAAAGGGCAACCTTGGCGGCGGAACGGACCTCCCTTTCGCCAAACCCGCCCCCCGCTTTGAGCTTCCAATCGCGGATCTGCAGAAACTCGGAGGATTCCCCTACAAGCATCGTGGACCAGTTTCGGCCGTTCGCGAAAACCTGTACGGTGGCAACCACCTCGGGGCTGAGGGCGACGATCGCGGGGATTTCCCGCCGCAGCGCCTCGGCGTCGGCCAGAGTGAACGTGCTGGCGGTTCCCATGCCCCAGTGCGCCGCCCCGGAGCGGTGGCTCCCTGCGAAAATCCCGAGCATGTTTTGCCCCAGCGCAGCGACCTGCGATTCGATGCGCTGCCGCGCTCCGTTTCCGACCGCCACCATTAACACGACCGAGGCCACACCGATGACGATCCCCAGTGCGGTGAGCGAGGAGCGCAGGGCGTTGCGGCCGAGTTCGTGCCATGCAATGCGCGCCATCAGCAGGGGACGGCGCAGGCTGGTAAAAGGTCTTTCCGATGGACGGTGCATCATTCCAGACCCGCGCAGTCCTGCCTGGTGTGGAATGCCGCCATGTCCTTGTGCGCATCCCGGGGGGAGGGATTGGGGCGGTCGCTGATTAAACGTCCGTCGCGCAGCACGAGAAAACGTTTGGCATAGGCTGCGATGTCCAATTCGTGGGTGACCATCAGCAGGGTGATTCCCGAGGCGTTGAGCTCTTGAAAAAGCTCCATGATCTCGAGCGATGTGTGCGTGTCGAGATTCCCGGTAGGTTCGTCCGCAAGCACGATGCGCGGGCCGGCAACGAGGGCGCGCGCGATGGCGATGCGCTGCTGTTGTCCGCCCGACAACTGACTGGGGTAATGAGAGATACGGGTTCCTAATCCAACACGCGCGAGCGCCTCGCGCGCACGCCGCCTGCGTTCCCGTCCGTTGACAGGCGGGTCGCAGTAGAAGAGGGGAAGTTCGACATTCTCGAGTGCGCTGGCCCGCGAGAGCAGATGAAAGCTTTGAAACACAAAGCCCAGCCTCGCATTGCGGATTGCCGCCAGTTCCCTGCCGCAGAGGCGCGAGACATCGATTCCGTCCAAAAGACACACACCGCTGCTGGGCCTGTCCAAACACCC
>JBILWF010000206.1:0-5356 GCA_044370075.1 Chthoniobacteraceae bacterium
TCAGAGCGGTGGGGTATGGAGGTGTGGAGTTCGACCCTGAGGGATACCGCGCGCCCTCCGGCAGTTGATGGCTCCCGGCGGGGTGTCAGACGGTGGGGATGCTTGGCCGTTGACCGGGGCGGGGGGTTTTCCTAGCCTTTCGTCCGCATGAAAATTCAGAGGGCTTTGATCTCGGTCTCCGACAAAACCGGATTGGTGGAGTTTGCGCGCGAGCTGGTGGCCATGGGTGTCGAAATCTTGTCCACCGGAGGGACGGCCGCCTTGTTGCTCAAAAACAGCGTTCCGACCACCGAAATCTCCGCGTTTACCGGTTCCCCGGAAATTCTCGATGGACGCGTCAAGACGCTGCACCCGAAGGTGCACGGAGGCTTGCTTTACGTGCGGGACAATCCCGACCACCGGGCGCAGGCCACGGCCAACGGAATCCTCCCCATAGATCTGGTGGTGGTGAACCTCTATCCCTTTGAGGCCACCATTGCCAAACCCGGTGTTACGTTGGAAGAGGCCATTGAAAACATCGATATCGGCGGTCCTTCCATGCTGCGCAGTGCTGCCAAAAACTATCGTTCTGTCACGGTTGTCGTTGATCCGGAGGATTATGCAACGGTGCTTGAAAACATGCGCGACAACGAGGGCGCCACGACGCTCAAGCTCCGCGAGCGACTGGGCATCAAGGTGTTCGTGACCACGGCAAAGTACGACGGAGCGATCGCCAACTACCTCGACAAGGAACAGGAAGCCAGCAGCTCCCTGTCGGTGTCGCTGCCCTGCGTGGCCCGGTTGCGATACGGCGAAAACCCGCACCAGAGTGCCGCACTCTACGGGGCCTTTGAGGACCACTTTCAAAAACTTCACGGCAAGGAACTTTCGTACAACAACATTCTGGATATCTCCGCCGCCGTGGAACTAATCGAGGAGTTTGAGGAGCCCACTGTGGCCATTCTCAAACACACCAACCCATGCGGTGTCGGGTCGGATTCCGACCTGCGCGAGGCGTGGGACAAGGCCTTTGCAACTGACAAACAGGCGCCTTTTGGAGGCATCATTATTACCAACCGCTGCTTGAACGAGGGACTCGCCCGTGCCATCAGCGAGATTTTTAGTGAGGTGATCATCGCGCCGGATTTCGATGCCGATGCGCGGGCTTTGCTGCAGAAAAAGAAAAACCTCCGGTTGATCCGCCAACTCTCGACCGGTGTCAGCGCCCAAGCCCAGACTGTTCTCCGTTCGGTACGCGGCGGGATTCTTGAGCAGTCGGCGGACGTATCCACCGAATTGGAGGGGGATTTGTTGCATAAAGTGGTCACTCAACGCGCTCCCTCTCCGGCCGAACTCAATGCGATGCGTTTTGCCTGGCGCGTGGTTAAACACGTAAAAAGCAACGCCATAGTGTATGCCGCGTCCGACCGCACTCTCGGTATTGGGGCCGGGCAAATGTCGCGCGTCGATTCTTCGCGGATTGCCGTGTGGAAGGCCCGTGATGCGGGCATATCCCTGGCGGGATCCGCGGTCGGAAGTGATGCGTTTTTTCCGTTCCCGGACGGGTTGATTGCGGCCGCGGAAGCCGGCGCCACCTGCGCTATCCAACCGGGTGGTTCGGTGCGCGATCCCGACGTAATCGCCGCCGCAAATGAGCGGAACATCGCGATGATTTTTACCGGGGTGCGCCACTTCAAACATTAAGCTCGTGCCGGACTTTTCGCTGCATGACATCGCGCTTGCGGGCTGCGGGAGCACGCGCTTTCGTTTGAAACACGGGTTTTTTACGTCGTCCAACCTGGAGGCGATGCGGCGCGGAGTACTTGCGGTCCTCGTGTTCTTTGTTTTCCCTGAGGTCTCGCATGCCGCGGGGGCAGGGAAATTAAAAAAATTCTGCAAGGGAACTGGTTATGTTGAAATTAGGAGTGAACATTGATCATGTTGCGACGCTTCGCCAGGCGCGCTATCCCGGCATGTTGGATTCCCACAACTGCGAACCGGACATCGTAAGAGCGGCGCGGGCGTGCGAGTCCGGTGGTGCTTCCGGAATTACGGTGCATCTGCGCGCGGACCGCCGGCACATTCAAGAAGCTGACGTGTTCCGTTTGCGACGCGAGATCCGCACGCGTCTGAATTTTGAGATGGGTAATACTCCCGAGATTCTTGCGGTGGCGCTTGCTTTAAAACCGGATGAAGCGTGCATGGTTCCGGAGACGCGCGAGGAGATTACCACTGAAGGCGGTTTGGACGTTGCCCGAGCCGAAAAGGCTCTTGCGGAGACGGTGAATCGACTGCACGGCACTGGAATCCGCGTGAGCATGTTTGTAGAGCCGGAAATCGCTCAGGTGGAAGCTTCCGCGCGTATCGGGGCGGATATGGTGGAGCTGCACACCGGAGCTTTTGCTAATGCGCAGGGATTTGATCAAGACCGGGAGACGGAGCGCTTGATTCAGGCGGCGCGTTGTGCGCAGTCCGCGGGTTTGCAGGTGAATGCCGGCCACGGAATCAACTACACCAACATCGAAAAAATTCTTCGAATTCCGCACCTTATGGACCTCAACATTGGGCATTCGATTGTGAGCCGTGCGGTGTTTGTGGGCCTGGAAAAGGCGGTTGCCGAGATGGTGAGCCGCATGGGAGGAGGCGCATGAACGGGAGTGATTCGTTCAGTCCCTTTGCCGGGCGCGGGGTTCTGGGGATCGGCGTCGATTTGGTCGAGGTACACCGGTTTGCTACGGTGCTTGCGCGGCAGGGGGCGGCGTTCCTGGAGCGGGTTTTCACCGAGGGGGAAAGGGGCTATTGTGGAGCCAAGATGGACCCGGCTCCTTTTTACGCGGCGCGTTTTGCCGCGAAAGAGGCTGTGTCCAAGGCATTCGGAACGGGAATTGGAGCTGCTCTCGGTTGGCGGGATATCGAGGTGTATCACATTGAGGGCGGGGCACCCGCGGTGCGTTTGCACGGCAAAGCAGAGGCCTTGGCGGTTGAGCGTGGAGTGAAACGCGTCTGGTTGAGCCTGTCGCATACCGAGACAATGTCCATAGCCCAGGTTGTTCTGGAATCCTGATGCGGTGCCAGCCGCCGGACGCGCACCGGTCACTGAAAGCTAAGGGTTTCCCGCACGGAGAGTCTTCTTCTTCTCTGAGCCTAGCGTAACCCGCATAGTGATCTGTGCGAAAAAGCGCGGCTCTCCCCTTTTTATGAAATACAACCCGTTTACCCTATATCCCGCTGCACTCTGTTTTGTGCTGAGTTCGACGCTGGTTGCACGGGCTGTCTCCCAAACGCTCCCCGTTTCCACCGCTCCTCATTCACTCTCCTGGATCTGGGATTCCGCAGAGGGAACCCAGGGCGAGGCACTTGTTTTTGAACGCAACTTTACGCTCGAAAAGGCCCCGGCCCTGGTTCGCCTCAAGGTGCAGTGTTCCTCCCCAGTAAAACTTTTTGTGAACGGGGAGGAGGTTGGTGAACACAAAAGCGCCAACAAGCCCTCAGCTTTTGAGTTCCGCAAACAGACTGCCGTGGGAAAGAACCTACTCCGTATCGAGACGACACGCTCGGGCGCGGACGATGCGCTGGCAGCAACGCTGTTGTTTTCCGAGCCCGATGGCACGCGGCGCCGTTTGGATACTGATGAAACTTGGCGGGTGACAGCGGGCGGTAAGTCGCGGGATGTCAAAGTGCGGGAGTCCTACGCCGCCTCCGCCATGGGGGATGTTTTTGCCCCTCTGCGGCCTTCAGTGACCAAGGCGGAGGACATAAGGACCCTCCCCGGCTTCAGGGTGGAATTGTTGCATGCCTTGGACGAGGCGGAGGGGTCGTGGGTCGCCCTGTGCGCGGATCCCAAAGGCCGCCTCATTGCTTCCGACGCCGGGGGACGCCTCGTGCGTATTACGCCTCCACCGGTTGGGGGTGACCTTTCGAAAAATCCCCTCAGAATCGAACCCATCGATCTTCCGGTGGGCCATGCCAACGGCCTTTTGTGGGCCTTTGACAGCCTTTATGTCATGGTGTGCCAGGAGGGGGTCTACGAGGCGGGGTCCGGCGTGTACCGGGTTCGCGACACCGATGGAGACGACCGTTTTGACAAGGTCGAACTGCTCCGAAAACTGCACGGCGCCGGCGACCACGGGCCGCACGCCCTGCTGCTTTCTCCGGATGGGAAATCCATCACCGTGGTGTGCGGCAACTCAACGCGCCCCACCGATTTCCAGCACTATCAAGTGCCTCCGGTTTACCGCGATGATCTCGCCCTCCCCAAAATCAAGGGCCACGGGTTTATGATGGGGGCCACGGCCCCCGCCGGGTACATTGCCCGGATGAGTCCCGACGGACAGGACTGGACTCTTGTGGCCTCCGGACTTCGCAACCAGTACGACGCCGCTTTCAACCGCCATGGGGAACTGTTCACGTACGATGCCGACATGGAGTGGGATCTCGGCATGCCTTGGTACCGTCCCACGCGCGTGTGTCACGTCGTGGATGGAGCCGAGTTTGGCTGGCGGAGTGTTTCTGGAAAATGGCCCGAGGACTACGCGGATTCCGTGCCTCCCGTCCTCAACGTGGGGCGCGGCAGTCCCACGGGTGTTGACTTTGGGTATGGAACAAAATTTCCCGCGCAATATCAGGATGCGCTCTACATTGCCGACTGGACCTACGGGCGTCTTTACGCCGTGCACTTAAGGGAAGATGGGGCCAGCTATACGGCTGCAAAGGAGGTTTTTGTGGAGGGAGGTGCGCTCAAACCTGCCGATATCGCGGTGGGATCCAAGGACGGGGCACTTTACTTCACGGGAGGCAGTCGAACGGGCAACAGCGCGCTGTACCGCGTGGTCTACGTGGGAACCGAGAGCACGGATGCAAGCGCCTCCAAGGGGGATCCAACGGCTGCCGGTTTGCGCGCGCTGCGGCACCGCCTCGAGGGCGCTTATCAGGCCTCTGACGCCGCGAGTCTCCAACTGGCTCTTGAAAACCTCAACCACGCCGACCGTTTCGTCCGGTATGCCGCGCGTACGCTCCTGGAATTTCGTCCCCCGCAGCAGTGGAGCAAGGCGGCTTTGGATTTGCGTGGTGCGGATGCCGTCGTGCAAACGGCGCTTGCCCTCGCACGGCTTGAGCATAAGGAATTCCGCGATGTGTTGTACGGCAGGCTGCTGGCCATTCTTTCCGAGAAAACGCTCAAGCCCTCCCTCCAACTGGATGCGGTGCGCGCGTTGCAGGTGCTTTCGAGCCGCCTGGGCGATCCGGAGGGCTCTTTGCGCGATAGCTTGTTGGATAAGTTGCACGCACGGATGCCCGCGAGCGACAATCGTTTGAATGTTGAGGCCGGGCAGTTGTTGGTGCGCTGGAAGTCGCCGTTGGCGGCAAAGAAGCTCTTTGC
>JBILWF010000208.1:0-5345 GCA_044370075.1 Chthoniobacteraceae bacterium
AAAAGTGTGGGCGCCGGTTGGAACGCCAGTTTTAAGACTCCGGCGTTTGCGCTCATCAACCAGTCTGCGGGGTGGAGTTCTCTTGGGCGTGATGATTTGCCCGCCTTGCCGCAGAGGTTTCTGATTTTTAACCGGAATGTGAACCCCGCCGAAGCGGCTAGATTCATGCGGTTTGTGGACAAACGCGGCAGATCCATTACCGCGGTTGCCAGGCACGCGTTCCGGCATGACGGGTTTTCTGCTCAAGCGGGCGAGGGAGACTGGGACACGCGCTGGATGGAGCTTTCCGGCAATGCTGCTGTCGTAGGGAAACCCCAAACGCGCCCGGATAGCGTGCCGGAGGATGATGAGGACGAGTCCCATGAGGCCGATGGCAACGCCCCGGCGAACGATGTGCCGCTCCAGCATCGTCTGGTGGTGGGGCCGCAAAGCCCGCTGCCGACCGGAGAGGGGTGGCGGTTGGAAATCAGGGCCGGAATGCCCTCGCAAAAGGCGGGTGCGTTGCTCGCCAGAGCGCATTCGATCCCCCTGGGTAATGTCCAACCGTTCCACGTAACCGGGGTGCATACCGCGAGCTACTTGAACGCGGGTCGGAGCCTTTCGCTCCGCTTCTCGCACCCGCTTGCGGAGGACGTGCGAGTCGAAAGCGGGCGAAAGTTTTTTCGACTCATCCCGGAGCCTGAGAATGTGGAGTACGAGATCGATTTTCGCGGTATAACTATCCGTGGCGCTTTCCAACGCGAGGTGGAATACCGCCTCGAGGTGGATCCTTCGCTCATGTCGTCAGCGGGGCACACGGTCGAGGGAACTCTCTCGCACCCCGTGCGTTTCAAACCGATGGAGGCGCGCGTGTACCTGCCCGAAATTGAATCGCACCAAATCGCGGGTGGTCAGCGCAAGTTGCCTGTCCGCAGCGTCAACCTGCGCGCCCTTCACGTGCGCGCCGTGCTGGTGGATCCGCAGGCAGCGGTTTCGGCGCGGGAGACCTTTGGGCGGTACGCGCGGCCTGAGAATGCCGAACCCGTGGAGGATCCGGGATCTGCGGACGAGTCGGGAGAGAAGGTTATTCCGCTCTATCAGCGCATTGACCCCAGGGAGATTCCTGGGCGCGTGCTGGTAGATAAAAACGTTCCGCTTTCGGATGCGCAGCTCGATGCCCGCGTCGAAACCGTTTTGGATTGGAGCGAGATCTTGGGCGGAGTGCGAACGGGGATGGTTTTTCTCACCGTCGAGGGCGTTCCACTGGAGGGGGTGAAGGCGAAGCGGGCTGGTTCCCAGTGTTTAATGCAGCTCACCGATCTGGGCGTTTTATGGAAAAAAGAGGCTGCGGGCCTGCGCGCGCATGTGTTTTCGATGGAAAGCGGACTGGGGCTGTCCGACGCTACGCTTGATTTACTCGGAGGGGATCAGCGCGAGTTGTCTCAAAAGGTCACCGACGAAGCGGGGAACGCGGTGTTGGAGATTCCTAGGGAACCCGCATGGCTGCGGGTTTACAAAGACGGCGACACGCACGTGCTGCCCATGGGCGAACACGCCCAGCTTCTGCCCAACCGCGCGTTTCGTATCAATTACGCTTTCGGGCCGGACGAGGAGTCGTGGGTGCTGGAAAAGTCCCGGAATGATGTGCGTGCGGTGGTTTTTACAGACCGTCCTCTGTACCGCCGCGGTGAAACGGTGCACATTAAAGGAATCCTGCGCGAAATGTCGGGCGCGGGCTTGATTCTGCCGGGGGACAACCGATTCAAGATGGTGCTCAATGGGGGCACTCCACACCAGCGCAGAGAGTTTCCGGTGCACGTGGACGCTGTGGGGGAATTCACGCTGGATGTTCCTCTTCTCCCGCATCAGTTCGGCGCGTTTTACGTGCAGCTTCAAAGGGTCGCCGAGGAGCATGATTCCGTCACAGCCTCCACGCATTTTGAGATCGCAGATTTTCAACCTGACGCGTTTGAAGTGGATGTAGCAGTGCCCAAAAGACTGGCGCCAACCGACGCTCTCGTTGCGCAGGTAAGAGGGAAGTATTTTTTTGGAAGTCCCCTCCACAAGGCCGAAGCGAGGTGGGTTCTTCAAATGAGACGCCGCACTTTTTCGCCCGCCAACTTCGAGGGGTTTGTGTTCTCGGACTCCGACACGCCGCTGGCAAAAGGCGTGGTGCTGACCGGCACCGGTTCCTTTTCGGCGGAGGGCACTCTGAGCATTCAGCCCGCAATTCCGAAAGCTGCGGAGGAACCGATGCTGGCGGTTCTTTCGGTAGACGTCACCGACCTCAACCAGCAGACGGTCTCCCGTCGCGTTCTGGTGGATCGGGATTCCTCCCAGTTTTACCTGGGACTGAACCTCTCCGAGGGGGTCTCGCGCGCAGGAGATCCGGTAAAAGCGTGCGCAGTGGCGGTTGACCCCGCGGGCCAACCGCTTCCGCAACCGGTACAGGTGCGCTACGAACTGTTCCGCATTCGGCACGAGACGGTGCGTTTGCAGGGCGCCGGAAAGGCGGTGAGTTTTAAGACGGATCATTTTCCCGAGCGCTTGGAAGAGCGCGATGCCGATTCGGTGATGCCCGTGCAGAAAGTTGGCATTTGGCACGCACCGGAATCGGGCGGCGTCGTGTTTGTTCCCGCACAGGCGGGCGATTACGAGATTCGGGCCACAGCCCGGGATGCGTCGGGTAAAACGGTGCGTTCTTCGGTGAGCTTTTTCGTATCCGGCCCGGACCGCGTTTCGTGGGCGTACCGCAATCCTGCACAGATTGATTTGCTGCCGGGAAAACCTTCCTACGCCGCTGGGGATGTCGCCCGGATTGCCGTCAAAACGCCGATCTCCGGCGAGGCCTTGCTGACGGTGGAACGGGGCGATCGCGTGCTGCGCAACCGGACGGTGCGCCTCGAAGGAAACGCCCCCGAGGTGGAGGTGCCGCTCGAACCCGGCGATGCGCCCAACGTTGTGGTAAGTCTTGTGCTCGTGCGTGGCGCGAGGGACAGCACGCGCCGTGTGAAAACCGCCGAGTACCGCTACGGAGCGTGTGAGATCGAGGTGAGCGATCCGTCCACTCGTCTCGAGGTGGCGGTCGAATACTCCAAACCGCGCGTGCAGCCCGGTGACGCGTTTGACGCGGTTGTGGCGGTGCGCGACGCAAGCGGCGCGCCGGTGCCCGATGCGCGGGTGACGTTCTATGCCGTGGATGACGGCGTGCTGGCCTTGCGTGGTTTTTCGCGGCCCAATCCACATTCTGTGTTCTTTGCACCGATCCCGTACTGTGTGCGAACGGGAATGACTCTCTACCGGTTGTTTTCCGAAGACCCCGCGGAACTGACTTTTTCCAACAAGGGCTATTTGATCGGGGGCGGCGGAGTGGGCGATCGCCTAGCCAAGTTGCGCACCAATTTTCCTGGAACGCTTGCATGGCATCCGGATCTAAAAACCGACGCCGCGGGCACGGTGCGGATTCCCATGACGGCTCCGGATGCCTTGACGCGCTACCGCTTGGTGGCGGTTGCCCACGCGGGCGTTCAGCGGTTTGGATCCGCGGAATCCGCGGTGCAAATTCACAAGGCGTTTTCGCTTCTCTCCGCCGTCGGTCAGGCGGCCCACACGGGAGACCGGTTGCTGGCGCGGGCCGTGGCGCGCAACGATTCGCCGCAGTCGGGCCGGGCGCGCGTGCGGCTTGAGCTGGATGAACGCGGGCAGGTTGGTTCGGGCGCGCTCGAGCGTGAGGTGGAACTCGCCGCCGGAGAATCCACGGAGGTGGACTTTGCGGTCGACGTGCGCGGGGCGGGAACGGCCCGCTGGATTTTTTCCGGATCGCTCTCCGCGGGCGGAACGCTCTACTCCGATGCGCTGGAGGTACCGTTGCACGTGGAGGCACCGGCACCGGTTTTGCGGGAGGTGTATCTGCGCGATTTGCCTCAGGTGGAAAGCGACTTGCTTGCGGGGGTGAATCCGCAGCTGCTGGAGGGGGCGGGTGCGGTGGAGGTGACGCTTTCGAACACGCGTCTGGCCTCGCTGCGATCGGGGGCGGAGTGGCTTTTGAAATACCCGTACGGCTGCGCGGAGCAGCGCATTTCCGCGATGGTTCCGTGGGTGATGCTTGGGGAGTTGTCGGCGGTGCTGCCGGACCTGCCGCAGGATGAGCAAACACGCCAAAGCGTGTTGAGCCGTTCGTTTGCCAAGCTCGTTGCGCAGCAGCTTCCGGACGGTGGTTTGGCGTACTGGCCGGGAGGGCGGCCCAGTCTTTTTGCAAGCGCCTACGCGCTTTGGGCCTTGGAACCGGTCTTTCAAAAAGAGAACGCTGCGGAAAAGTGGAAGGTGCTGGTTCAGTACGTCGCAAACGAGCTTCGTTCACGGGACAAGGATTCCACTCCGCTTGGCCCGGATCTCTCCGCTTTTGCGCTGGCTGCGCTTGCCCATGCGGGTCATGCCGAGCCCGCCTACCAGGAGCGCTTGTGGGAAAAGCGCGCAGAACTCTCGCGCGAAGGACGAGCCTTGCTGGCGTGTGCGTTGATTCGCTCCGGGGCGCAGGCGCGGCAGATCGATACGCTCCTCGACCCGAAATCCCCCGCGCGCGAAAGCGCGGGCCTCTTCGGGGGGAGCCCGCTGCGGGAGCGTGCGATTCGGCTTATGGCGCTCAGCGTGCATACTCCGCAGTCGCCGGAGCTGGAGGTGCTCACCCGCGAGATTCTGCGCGGGCAGGTCGCCGGTCATTGGCGGACTACGCAGGAAAACGCGTGGGCAATTCTCGCCCTGGGCGCGTACTTTAAAAACGTCGAGAGAAGCGTACCCACGGTGGATGCCGTGTTGAAGCGCGGCACAAGTACCGTCGCAAAAGGAGCGGCAGCGCATCCGGTTCGCCTCGATGCGCGCACGCTGGCTCAGAGCATCACCGAGCGGTTTTGCGGCGAGAACCCGCTGCTCTCCCTGGAGGTGTCCAACCCGGCGAACGCCCGGTTGTATGCGGAAACGCGTTTCGAGGTGCAACCCCGCGTGGAGCTTCAACCGCGGCAGGCGCGCGGGTTTAGCGTTTCGCGCTCCTATTGGAAGGAGGCGGTGGACGGTCGGTGGGAAGAGGCTCGCGACCTGCGGGTTGGGGATCGCGTTCTGGTGGATTTGCGTGTGGAATCCGATTCGTCCGCGGCGTGGGTGGCCATCGAGGATCCGCTGCCGGCGGTCTTGGAGGCCATTAATCCGAACTTCCGCGCTGCGGCCTCCGGGTTGCGTATGCCACCGGTGCGTCCGTGGGCGGCTTCCTATCAAGAGGTTCAGGCTGGGCGGGTGGTCTTCTTCTGCGATGATTTGCCGGCGGGTAATTTTTCGTTCCAGTACCTTGCGCGGGTTCGCATGGCGGGGAAGGT
>JBILWF010000281.1:0-4672 GCA_044370075.1 Chthoniobacteraceae bacterium
CGCAACAACCTACCGGTGAAGAATCTGATTGATTCCGACTTTATGCTCACCAACGAGGTGGTGGCGGGGTACTACGACCTCGGAGAGAAGGTGGACAGCGGTTTTGAGTTTGTAGCGCTGCGCCACGGCCGCACGGATCTTGGCGGGGTGCTCACGCAGGCTGCGGTACTTGCCGGACTATCCGACGGACGCGAATCGAACCCCGTAAAGCGCGGGGCGTGGCTTGCCCGCAAGATTGTCGCCGAGCCCCCGGACGATCCTCCGCCGAACGTGCCCGCACTCAAGGAATCGGCGGAGAATCTCACCCTTCGGCAGAGACTCGAGCAGCACAGAAACCAACCGGGATGCGCCCAGTGCCATTCCAAGGTGGACCCGTGGGGGCTCCCGTTTGAGGAGTATGACGCCGGGGGCCGTCTTAAGACGGCGCGCCCCGACACCCGATCCACGCTGCCCGACAAGACGGAGGTGACCGGGGTCGCCGACCTCAAACGCTACCTCGCCGAGGACCGTGTCGACCAGGTCGCCTACAGCGTTCTCAAGCACCTCGCAACCTACGCCTGCGGCCGCAGTCTGACATACCGCGAACAGGAGGATCTCAAACAGGACGCACTTAGCCTGAAACCGGAGGGCTACCGCATGTTGGACATGATTCGCTTTGTTGTTCAAAGCAGGATGTTTTTAGAAAAGTAGCCTCCCCGGGATTCTCTCCACCCGCATTACATCGCTCGTTTTACCCCCCACCACCCCACACCCATGAATGAGCCATTCCTCCAATCCCCGGCATCGCAGGGGCCGTTTGTGAAACGTTCCGCACGCATGGACCGCCGCGCGTTTCTGCGGGGGCTCTGCGGTGTGACGCTTGCCCTGCCCGTACTGGAGGCCATGGGCACGGAGGTCGCGGAACGTTCCCCGCGCCGGTTTTGCGCGCTGTACACGGCCAACGGCATGTCGCTTCCGAAAGCGGAACATGGCATCGACGAATGGAGCTGGTTTCCACGCGCGGAGAAGGACGGCGCGTTCGTGTTTGGAAAGTCGACGGAGCCTTTCGCTCCGTTTCGCAACAAGCTGAGTTTTCTCGGCGGACTGCATCACCCGAGCGGTCCCAAGTCGGATCCGCATGTGTGCTCCGACATGTGGTTGACGGGGGCACCGCTGCACAATCCCAAGCCCGGAACGTACAACACGGTGGGTCTGGACCAGATCGTTGCCCTGCACACCCGGCAGTTTTGCCGTCAGCCTTCCCTTGTGCTCTCGATTGATGCGGGCACCGGTTTTCTCTCGCGAACGGGCACCATCTCCTACAGCGTGGAGGGAAGGCCCATCCCCGCAGAAAACAATCCCCGGCGCATCTTCGAACGGCTGTTCAAGGGCGAGGCGGCGTCCCTCGCAGCGCAGCGGGACGCCCTGCGCCGCCGCATGAAAGTGGTGGATGCCGTGGCGGAGAACGCGCGGAACCTCAACAAACAGCTGTCGCAGGCGGACCGCGAAAAGATGGACCAATATTTGACCTCTCTCAACGAGGTGGAGACCCGGTTGGTGGCGGCGGAAAAGTGGGTGGATGTCCCGCTAAAAAAGCAGGACCACTCCCATCTGGACCTGAGCGTGACCACGGAGGGGGAACCGGCCTCCTACTACCGCGTGATGTTCGACCTCATCGCGCTCGCGTTTGATGCGGATATCACACGCTCGGTCACCTTTATGCTCAACCGCGAAGATGGCATGGGAATCAGCGATACATTCCCATTGAAGCTGGGTTTGTCCAAGGCGCATCACTCGCTCTCCCATGCAAACGACAAGGCAGGGCAGTTGGACTTTGCCCGGTACGATCTTTTCCTGAGCGAGCAGATCGCCCATTTCCTCGCCCGGTTGAGCGAATACCGCGATCGCACGGGGCCTGTGCTCGACAACACCATTGTATTGTTTGGAAGCGGAGCCAGCACCACGCACAACTCGCAAAACCTGCCTACGCTGGTGGCCGGCGGCGCGAACATGGGGCTGCGCCACGGTGCATTTTGGAAAAGCAACGAGGCGCGGCTTTCAAACGTCTATCTGAGCATTCTGCGCTCCCTGGAAATTCCGGCTGAAAACTTTGCCGACAGCACGGGCACGGCGGGCAATGCCATATTCACCCGGGCGTGAGAACCCGCGCGTGCGCCGGAGTACTTTACCGGTTTCGCGCGATTTTCAACGATCCACGCGAGCGGAACCCGCCCCGCGCAACTGCTCTTCGACCTCTTCTAATGCGTTTATCGAAAAAACTTTGCCTTTTTCATCCAGCAGGATGGCCGAGGGCACCGCGTTGATTCCCCAGCGCCGGGCCAGGGGGCTTTTCCAGCCTCCGGCCTCCCATCCAAGGACCCAGCCCGCGCCAAGTTCCTGACGGACACGCTCCATCGCGGAACGGGTGTCGTCGATGCTTAGCGCCACGCGCACCACCCGCGGATGCCGCGCGAGGACTGCGTTGAGATTGCGCCACACCATCAGGGACGAAGGCGACTCGGATGCATAGAAGAAGAGCAGCACGGGACGCCCACGGTTTTTTTCGAGGGAAAAAGGCCGGCCGGTGGGATCGGTGAAATTGAGCTTTAACTCTCTGCCCAGCAGAGAAGTTCGCACCAAATCATCGGTGATGCGCAGTTTAAGTTTGGGGTCCCGGGTGAGCTCCCTTGCATCGGAGAGGAGCGATTCCTTGATGGAGGGCTCGCGGTCAAACCGTGTGGCAGCCTCCACCAGGAGGGATGGCGTGCGCGGGTCGAAGGCGAAGCGCTGGCGGAACTCCCGGACGGCGGCGAGCAAATCGGAGCGCTGGTCGCGGTTGGGCAGGCGGTTCTGGCGCATCCACTGGCAGATGCGGGTGAAGGCCACGTGCGCCTGTTGCTCCCGCGTCGCATTTTGCTCGAGACGGTCGAGCAGTTCGGCGGACTGTTTTTGCAGATCAGCATCCCGCGACTGTTCAGCCCGCAAGGCGAGCACCCGTGCGAGCCGCAGCTCGGCCTCAAAACGCAGTTTGCCCGGATCCGGCAGTGCGAGAAATCGTCGCAGGGCCGCTTCCTGTTTTTTGAGATGCCCGGCGAACAGGGCGGCCGAGGGCTCTTCCTTCGCGTCGCGCTCGGGGCCCGCGTCGAGCGCGAGCACCTCCTTCCAGAGCGCGGCGGCATCGGCGTCGGCCGCCGGTGCGGACGCGACGGTAAAAAACAGGAATAGTCCAAAAGCGAACGCGAGCCTTTCCGGAAGGCGCATCCGCCGCCATAGCCGCCAGTATCGGGGGGGAAAAACCACGCGCAGGGGGTGCATTCTGGGGATACTACGGCAGGGTTCTGGGTTTTTTTCCGGCCACCCATTCCATACCGCGGGCGAAGCGGGCCGCCATGTGGTCGGAATGAGCGCCGGGCGTTTCGAGAAACTCCACCTGCGTGGGGGGCGCGATCAGATCCCGCATCACACGCGCGCCCTTTTGCGCGAGGAACTCATCGTGTTCGGCCCCGTCGAGGTAGACGCGGTGATCCGGTGAAAAAGCCCGCGGGTTTTTGCGCAGGATGCCCACGGGATCCGCATCCAGCCAGCGCTGCCACACTTCGGGACGCCAGCGGCCCGAACCGTCGTAGGGCCACTCGAAGTCACCGGGCGCCTGGGGGCCCTTGGGGGCGTATGCCGCCGAGAGCCCGAGAACCATCTCGACAAGGCCGCTCTGCGGACGGATGAACCGGTCGGCAGGCGCCTTGTATCCGGCCAGTTGGCGCTCGGACACGTACCGGGCCCCGCGCTCGACGATTCCGCGGTGGGTCACCTCAAAATCCGAATCCGGCGAGAGGGCGACCACGGCGCCGAAGGTTTCCCGGCGCATCAGTGCGAGCCGCAGCGCGCCAAAGCCGCCGCTCGAATGGCCCGCGACCACCCGTTCGCGCGGCGAGGCCGGAGCGCCAAAGCGCTTTTCCATTTCAGGAATAATTTCATCCAAGACGTAGTCCGCATAATTTCCCTGGGCGGTGGAGTTCAGGTACTGGGAGCCCCCCCAGCGGTTGCGGCAGTCCACGATCACCAGGCGGCAGGGAATTCCCTCCCCGGCGAGTTGGTCCATGGCGCGCAGGAAGCCCCGGCCCGCCCCGCCGAAAAAATCTTCCGAGGAGCTTCCATATCCCGGCAGGTAATAAACGGTGCGCAGCGGGGTGTCTTTCGCCGGGGAAGCCGCGGTATAGACGGCGACGCGCCGGCGGACGGGATCACCCAGCGGGTTTCCCTCCAGCTTTTTGCCCGCAATTTCGACCGCTTCAAAACGGCCGTCAGCCCGGGAGTCGATTTTTCCTCCGACAAGAACCGCCAAAACGGCCAGCCACGCCTGACCGACGGGGAACAAAACGCCCGGGCGGCGGATCCAACAGAATTTACTCAACCCGGTTTCGGCGGGAACGCGCGGTGTCATACCGCATCCGGAACCCACATCGGCATCGAGCGCAAGTTTTTTGACGGGGAAAACGAGCGCGTCGCGGCAGGGGCTGCGTGGTGCTGGAATACCCCCGGTTGCCTGCTTTCCCCGGATGGCCTACTGTTTTTTCCATGAGACAGCGTCATCCCGTGGAGGCGTTGTCCGGAATTCCCGCCCCTTGCCCATGAAACTCGTTGTCGCCGCCACCGGAGCCAGTGGCGCCCTGTACCTCCAGCGGTTGCTGCTGCG
>JBILWF010000209.1:0-5328 GCA_044370075.1 Chthoniobacteraceae bacterium
GTGCTCCAACAGAGTATTTAGACAAGCGGGGACACGCATTTACAACGGGGGATTGTCACGTTATTTGTCACGGTGTGGCGCATCTCATAAAACGACCGGATTCCGAACTGTGGTGGGGCAGCTTTACCGGGGCCGATGGCCGTCGCATACGCCGCTCCACCGGGACTTCCAACCGGGATGAGGCAACCACCATCCTTGTTGCTTGGGAGAAAACCGCCAAGGAAGGCCGTAAAAAGGTCCTCACCGAGTCCAGAGTGCGCCGCACCACGAACGACCTCTTGGAGCAGTTTACCGGTGCTTCCCTGTCCTGCCCCTAGGTTGCTGAGTATTTCCACGACTGGATCGAATCCAAAAAGGAGGAGAAAGCTCAGAAAACCGTTCTAAAGTACGTGCAGACCGCCAACCACTTTCTCGCGGCGCTGGGGGCGAAAATTCAGCTGCCTTTGGAGGCAATCGGCGCAGCGGATATTCGGCTTTGGCGCGAGTTGATGCTCCGGGAGGGACGCTCGGGCACCACCGTCAATGATTCGGTCAAGGTGATCTCTTCCGTTTTTGAGCAGGCGAGACGGCTCGGACGCATCCCGCTGAATCCGTGTCATGAATTGGGGGCCGTCCGGGATGAGGCAAAGGGCGAACGGGACACTTTCTCCACCGAGCAACTCAAGGCGCTGCTGCGTGCCGCGGCGGGCACCGATTGGGAGGGGGCGGTTTTGGCCGGGTTCTACACCGGGCTGCGGCTCCGGGATGTCGCGGGGTTGACCTGGGCAGCCGTTGATTCCGCTGACCCCAACCGCTGGTTTCTGCGCGTCATCGCCTCCAAGACCCGGAAGGGAGTGGCGGTTCCCGTCCATCCCGAATTCCGGAAATGGCTGGAGCAAAGGCCCCAAGGGGTCGGGAAGGCAGCGGTGTTCCCGGCTCTTTCCGGCAAGTACACGGGTGGCAAAAGCGGCTTGTCCGGTCAGTTCAAGAAGCTCATGCAAAAAGCCGGTGTCATGGGCCGAACCCTCCGGAAAGGCGAGGGGGCCGGGCGCACCACTTCCAGCCTCTCTTTCCATTCCCTGCGCCATTCATTCACGTCGGCAATGACCGCGGCAGGGATCGCTGAAGAGGTGCGGATGCTGCTCACCGGTCATTCGACCAAGAAGGCCCACAAGGTGTACACGCACCATGAGGAAACGCAGGTCTGGGGCGCAATCTCCGCCCTGCCCGGCGTGTCGTAACCAATCCGGTAGCGACGCCTCCACGGACCGTTTGCCAGCGCCGCCTTAGGCCATTCTGCGGGAGGGCGCCCTCTTTGTGGATGCTCCCGGCTTGCCCACAACCGGCGCTGCCCCGCGGGGCGATTCTCATGCGAAACCTTATGAGACATCAGCAAACCAACCGCTCTCCTTTCAGGCATTCACCCCGAACCGCCGCTCCCACCCGCGAAGACCCGCTTTCCCGGCAAACCCAAGCCGCTGCGGCAGGCGCGGCTCCGGAACGTCCCGGCAGTACCCCGCAGCCCTCCCGCGCCCAACCGGAACTGCGCCGCGAGGAGTGGGACTTCAGCCGGCTCGCGGCAAAAGACGTCCTCGACTGCTGGCGCTGGGAATTTCAGCGCGAAATGTACCGCTCCGACGAAAATGTGCGGCGGGCGGTCGACGCCCTTCGAAAAGACCGCCCCTTGAACGCGCAGGGACTCCATGAGGATCCCGGTCATGACGAAACCGCGCTGCCATGGCTTGTCGAAGGCCTCGCCCATTACCCCCAATCTGTCTGGCCCGAGACCCCTTACCAGTGCGTGGATCCGGAGTATCGCAGACGGGTCTTTGCGGTGCTCAAGGAGGACAGTCCGCGGCGTCTTTCGGCAACCGTCGGACGGGTGCAGGACCAGCCCTTGGAACAGTGCTCTCTTGAGGATGTGGTAAAGTCGCCGGGAAGATTTGGAAAATGGACCCTCTGGCCGAAGGGGGCGGTGCTCGACTCCGGTGTCGGCATGCTGGATCTCATGGGTTCGGCTATTCATCGGCGTCCCATCCAGATCCAGTGCACGGTGGTGGCTTTCTCCGTCGACTGGAGCCGGACCGACACCGAGCTGAGGGAATCCTTTGCCCGGTTTCTGCAAGACCACCGAGGCTCCCCGCGCGTCCTCGCCAACCCGGAGAAACGGGGGCGTGAAAAGAGCGAATCCCTGCTACGGACCGAGCTGAAAGCGCTGGCCGCTCTGCGGGTGTGGCGGCATTGCGGCTCCGTGGAAAAGGCCATGAACTTCACCCGCAAAAGCAGGCCTTCCCTTTCTTTTTATCAAAACGAACGGGATTGGAGTGCAGCCAAACAACGGGTCGAGGAGGTTGTTGCCCATCTTTTTGAATTTGAGGAAATCCTTTCCAAACAAATACTTGGAATCCCGCGGGAACCTGTGGCGAAAAGAATTTCTTTTCAGCACATGGGGAAATAGAACGCGTTCGGGGACAACGGGGGCGGATGAGAGATATCCGTCAACACAGCACCGGGGCTCCTCGCAAGAGCGAGCCGCAAACCACCACCCAAAACCCGACCCTCGCAGCGTTTCCCGCGGTTCACGCCGGCGCGGAGTTCTGCGGGCACAAGGAAGCCAGAGCGATCTTTGGCATCAGCCGGTCTCACCTCTACCGGTTGCACGACGAGGGGCTGATCCGCTCCGTTTCGCTGCGTACCCGCGGCCGGTTGCGGGGGCGCCGCCTCTTTGAGGTGGCCAGCATCCGGGAGTTGCTTCACCGCAATCTTCTCGAAGCTCCCGCTGCCGCCGCACACCCCGACCAAACCGCGCGCTAAAAAGAAAGCCCCTGCGCCCCCGGAGGGACACAAGGGCGGTTGCTTGTAGGCGACTACACCTGAATCGTTTCTCCGGCGGGTGCGAGGGGTGCACGGAAAACCCTATGCTCCACGAAATGGAACAGCTTCGGCAGAGGCTCCCGCTGCCCGAGCTCATGCAACAACTCGGCCTGGGCGCGCACGCCCGCAAAAGCGCCTTTTGCCCCTTTCACGAAAACACGCACACCCCCGCCTTCAGCGTGTACGCGGATCCGCGAAACCGATCCCGCTGGAAATGCCACGCCGGATGCGGGGGCGGAGACGAACTGGAGTTTTTGATGCGTTGGGAAAAGTGTTCCCGGGCGGAAGCTCTCGTTTTTTACAGACGGCTGGCGGGTTTTCAGCCGCCCGTTTCGGCAACCCGCTTTGCCTCCTTTGCCCCGAAACACCTTTCCGCGCCCCCGCCGGGGCTGCAACTCCCCGACGATCTGCATCCGGGAACGCGTGCGGAATTGGAGACCGTCTCACGCCTTCGCAAGGTGGACTTTTGGAGTGTGGCGACCCTCCAGCACAATCAGGTTCTCCGCTTCGGAACGGTCTGCGGCGAAGCATGCTGGATGGTCACCGATGCTTCGGGGCGGACGGCTGAGGCGCGATGCCTGAGTGGACGCCCGTTTCCCGCCTTCCGGGATTTGGGCGAACGCAAGGCACACACGCTGCGGGGGTCATCCAAGGGTTGGCCCGTCGGACTGCATCTGCCGCAGGGACTTCATGAATCCTTTGAACGGGTTCTGTTGTGTGAGGGATCCGGCGATTTGCTGGCGGCCTACCACTTTGCGTTGAAGGAGGGCGGGGGCGGTCTGACCTGGCAACCGGTGGCAATGCTCGGTGCAAGCGCGCAGCTGCATCCGGACGCGCTGGCGTTGCTTCGCAAAAAGCGGGTGAAAATCATCCCCCACGCCGACAAGGCCGGACTCGACGGAGCGCAGCACTGGGCACGCGCTTTGAGCGACGCCGGCTGCGCGGTGAGTTTGTTTGACTTGGAGGGGCTTCGCAAAAAGGACGGATCCCGGGTCAAGGATTTGAACGACTGCACCGATCTGCATGACGCCGACCGGGACGGATTGGAGGGACTCTGGGTATGAACACCGCCCTTAGCGAAGAGCGGGAGTTCGAAGCGTCCGCACAGGCGGGGGTCTTCACCGAATCCTCCTCCAAAAGGGAGCGCAACATCTCCTTTGCCCCGCCGCCTCTCCCCGCCGCACCGGCTGCATCGGCTGCATCGGCTGCATCGGCTGCATCGGTCGCGGGCGGAGACGCTCCGCAGTCGCCCGACGAACGGCTCCAGCTGCTGCGGGCGGGTTCCATTCCCTCAACCCGGCTTTCGGAAGTGGCACTGCCGCCCCGGGTGCGCGTGGTGGGGGACTGGTTCTGCGAGGCGGATCTGGCGTTTGTGTTTGCCCGGCGGGGCTTGGGTAAGACGTGGTTCAGCCTCGCGCTGGCGTGCGCCATTGCCTCCAAAAGGCAGATCGGTCCGTGGCCGGTGCATGAGAACCTGCCGGTGCCCTACATCGACGGGGAAATGCCATGTGAAACCCTGCGGGAGCGCATCAAGGGCCTTGGGCCCTCCAACGCACTCACCCTGCTGAATCACGAGGTATTGTTTCACGAAACGGGTGCGGTGTTGAATCTCACCGACCCGGTTTCGCAGGCCGCGGTGACGCAACTTTGCCTTCAAAACGGCTTCAAGGTGTTGGTGCTCGATAACCTTTCCTGCCTCTTTTCGGGCGTGAAAGAGAACGACGCCGACGCGTGGGAAGCGGTGCTGCCATGGCTGTTGGATCTGCGGCGGCACCGGATCGCCGTCTTGATTGTCGCCCACTCGGGGCGGGACGGAAAAAGCATGCGGGGCACAAGCCGGCGTGAAGACGCCGCCTTCTCGGTGATCCGTCTGGACGATCCGCAGGAAACGGGCGAACCGCGCAACGGGGCGCGCTTTCTTCTGCGTTTCACCAAGGACCGCAACAGTCCGATGGAGCAGGCCGTGCGGGAATGGGTTTTTCAGACCGAGCCAAACGGTGTTGTGGAAATCTCCACCAAGCAGGCGGACGGGATGGACATGGTGCTCCAGTGGGTGGGCAACGGACTGACGAGTTGCTCGGAGATCGCCGAGGAAATGGGCCTCAGCAAAGGGGCCGTCTCGAAAATGGCCACCAAGCTGATTGAACTCGGGCGCCTGAAGATGAACGGCCGACAGTACGCTCTGCCGTAACGGCGGCGGTCGGCGTGCGGATCCCGGACGGAGCGTTTCGAGACGGGCACCCCGGGATCCGGTTGACCGGATCAGCGATGGAGGAGCGCGCGCAAATCTTCAATCAATGCAGGGGGGGATCCCTTGATGATACCCCACACAATCCGGTCCTCCACTGTGTCGTAGCAGTGGGCGAGGATGTTGCGGAAAGAAACGATCTGCCTGTGATTGCGGATGGCGTCAACCGTTTCGGGGGCGCTCTTCGCCGAGCGGTTGAGCGCCTCCCCGATGATTTCAAAGGAACG
>JBILWF010000210.1:0-5325 GCA_044370075.1 Chthoniobacteraceae bacterium
GGAGGGTCAGGTTCATTGCTGGGTAAGCGTGGGTGGGAAAAGTTGGGATTGAAAGAGGGATTAAAAGCGGGTGACGGCAGTGAGCAGGTCGCCTCCCATCCGGTAGGCGGCCGGCAGAATGAATTCGGTAAGGCGGTAGGCTCCGAAAAGACCCACCCATGTCGCCGAGGGACTATGGATGAGCGCCCAGTAGCGCGCCGCGAGGGCACGCGGCAGCACGAAAAGCGGCAGGCTACCCCCGTCAAGCGGGGGAAGAGGAATCAAGTTGAATACGGCGAGCAGAATGTTCAGGCGAAGGGCAATTCCGAGGATTTTGGCGGCGAACATCCACACCTGTGCCGTGCCGGGAGCCAGCGCGATCCAATCCTGCAGGCGGGCCTGGGGGCGGATTTGGAAAAGGCCCCATTCGCAGCCCGCGCGGATCAGAAGCAGCGCGAGGAGGGCGAGCAGGGCGTTCGCCGCCGGTCCGGCGAGGGCCATCGCCGCGCAACGGCGCGGGTAGGCTTGGGCCCAGGCAACGCTGTAGGGTGCGTTGGCCCACCCCATGAGGCTGCCCGAACTCACGTAGGAAAGGATGGGCACAACCACCATGCCGAAAGGGGCCCGGCGGATGTGCGGTGTCGGATCCAAGCTGACCTGCCCTCCCTGTCGCGCGGTGTCATCGCCGAGCATCGACGCGCTCCAAGCATGGGCCGCTTCATGGCAGCTCGTGGAAAATAAAAACACGAGGTACCAGTTGATGCCGTCCGCGAGATCGAAGCCCATGGCTTTGTTGTTAGGGCGCGCCAGGATGTCCCGCAAAACCAATTTCCGGGGGTGCAACCCCGCGGTGAACGGATCTCTCGGCCGAAGAACTTTCCTCCTCCCCGGGGGGGCGCTAGGGTTTGGCTGTCGCCGTGATCCCGACTTTTACCTAGGAATACCATGTCCTCTCGCTCCTCGACTCCCGCTGTATGGTTGGTTTCTGCCGCGCTGCTCGCCGCAGGAACCTCCGGTTCCCTACGCGCGCAAACGACGGTGGCTGGCAAGCCCGTCCAGATCGCGGACGAAAACGGGTCCCTCGACGGCGAGATCGATCTTGCCCTCAAACGGGGGGTCGGATGGCTGGCAGCCCAGCAGAACGCGCGCGGTTTTTGGAGCGATGCAGATCACCCGGCGCTGACCGCGCTGGCTTTGCTTGCAATCGGGCACTCGGATCCCGCCGAACTTTCCCGATATCAGCAGGCGCTGGAGAGCGGCTTCGAGTTTTTGCGCGCACAGGTTCAGCCCGACGGGGGCGTCTACAAGTCCGCCTTGAGTAATTACAACACCTCCCTGTCCCTTCTGGCATTTGTGGCGCGTGGAGAGGCGCGGGATGCCTCGATTATCCGCAATGCGCGTGCGTTTGTCGTCGGGTTGCAGGCGCGGGACATGGTGCGGCCGGAGCTCAACGGCGGCATCGGGTACGGCCCCAATGCGGTTAGTCCAAAACGCCAGCACCCGGATCTGGACAACACGCTGGTGGCGCTGGAGGCCCTGCGCGCCAGTGAGGCGGTTGATGCGACGCTTGAGAAATCTCCGCCCGCGGCATCGCTCGACTGGCAGGCGGCGATCCAGTTCATAAGCCGGTGCCAGAACCTGCCGGAGGCCAGGGCCGAGCGAGGAGGCGCGGGCGGCTCGGAGCGCGGCGGTTTTGTTTATTATCCAGGGTTCAGCAACGCGGGTGAGAAAGTGGAGGCTGATGGCAGCAAGGCGCTGCGCAGCTCGGGAACGATGAGTTACGCGGGGCTGCTCTCCTTCATTTACGCCGACATTCCAAGGGATGATGCGCGCATTGTAGCGGCACTCGACTGGTTGAAAGCCAACTACACGCTCAAGGAAAACCCGGGGTTGGGCGAGCAGGGGCTTTTTTACTACTATCATCTAATGGCGAAGGCCTTGACGGTGTCCGGGGTGGACCGCGTTGCTTCCGCCGCGGGAACCCGGGCGTGGAAGCGCGAGTTGGCCTTGGAACTTCTCAACCGGCAGGACCGCGCTGGGTTCTGGGTGAATCAATCCGGGCGCTGGATGGAAAAGGACCCGGTCCTGGTGACATCCTACGCGGTTCTCACCCTAGAGCGCATTCGCGGCGTGCGATAGCCCGTGCCCACGGGGCTGGAGGTTTGCGCTCCCGGGATACCGCTTTTTAGCGCGTGTCCGGCAAACGGCCTACTTTACCCCGGAAACTGAAAGGTCCTCACTCGGGTAATGATGCGTGCTGACTTTATTCAAAAATGCCGTGGCTTTGTGCGGTGGGGGGAAGCGCCCCGGGGCGGGCGCTGTTTGAGGAACGTGGCTTTGGCGGGCGTTTGGCTGGGCACGCTGTGGGTCTTCGAGGGGGTGGGCGGTTTAATTTCCCGGCAGGCTGCCGCAGCCCAGGGGCCCGAAGCTCGACCGAGGGCATCCCATGCCGTGCGGGTTGCCGTGCTGGAGGAGCCCGGGTTCCCGGTTGTGGGGGGGACCCCTGCGCTGCAGCCCTTTAAGGCGGTGGATACCCTGCGCCGGGCCGGAATCGCGGTGGACAGCCTTTCGGCTGATGCAATGGCCGATCCCGCGCGGTTTAACGCGGAGCGTTATGCGGTGGCCGTGCTCTGGAATGGAAATGCATTTCCCCGCAGTGCGCTTCGGGCCCTGCGTTCTTTCCACGCGGCGGGCGGGTGTCTGGTGCTGAACGGGGTGGCTTTTACGCATCCATGCGAAAAGGATTCCGGGAAATGGAAAGACCTTGGTCACCACGAAGCCAGTGCGCACGCCGAACCGGGTGTGGGCACGGGTGGTTTCGCAGGGGGTAGAACGGCGGGTCAGTATGAGGTGCCGGCGAATCCGCTGGGGCTCACCGCGGGCATGATTTCGCGGATGCGCGAAACGACCCAGTGGTTTCACGCGCCTTCGCTCCCGCAGTCGGACCGGGTGACGCCGCTGGTGCGTTTCCGCACCGCGGAGGACCGGGTGCAGGACGCGGCGGTTTTGATCACGCATGAGTGTGCCGAATTTGCCGGAGCGCGCGACGTGTGGATCGGGCAGGTGGCATCCGGTCGCGAAGAGGAGGACCGGCGTTTTGCACAGCAACTGCTTCTGCGCGGGGTTCTGTGGGTTTTGAAGGAAAAAAACGAGCTGCCTTCGCCGCCCGCGGGAAACCCGGTCGGTGGCGACGCGTGGGGTGCATGGATCGCGGCGCTCGACCGGGCGTGGGAGCAGACGCGTCCGGTTCCGATTCCGACAGATGTCCCCTACCACGAGACGCCGCGTCCCTGGGGGGACACGTTTTTGCCCAAGTCCAAAGCGCCCCGGAGGAGGCTGGTGGCGGTGCCCTGCGAGAAACTGACGGGAGCGGAGCGCATTGCGGTCGGCTGTTTGCAGGGACTCACGTCGCGGGTGGATCCGCATTTGTGGCTGTTGCGCCAACCGCTGGACCGGGAATGGCTGGAGTGGCACCGCACGCTGGGCTGGATCGACGCGTATGAAATTCAGCCGGACTGGAAATCGCTGGTGCGTGAGGCGCGCGCCCTCTCGCTGGTCCGGGGTGCTGTGATTGCCGACCCTGCGTTGTATCGCGGGGATCAAATCGCCCTTAATGTGGCTGCCTGCGAGGACGCCTTGGTGGTCACGCCGGAGCTGGCCCGCGAACTGGAGCTGCCCATTCTGCACGATTTGCGCGGACGGTTCGCCTCGTACGCGGAGGCTCTCCGTTGGTTCGCCACCGCCTATGCGGGGCGGTATAACCTGCATTTGGCCGATTACTGCGCGCCCCGGCGCATGCAGGAGGCGACCTGGGTGTACGCCTTCCAGTGGCGCGCACCGCTGGTGTGGGGCAGCGGCCCCGAGGACGAACGCAACGCGGGGGCGGACCGGTTCGAGGACCGGCGCGTGATCGCCGAGCTCTTCGCCCGCATGTCGCCCAATTCGCCGCTGATGGGTTTTCCCGCAGCAGAGCCCGGACAGGGTCTGGGCGAACCTCCTGGTGTCGAACTGGCCAGCCGGTACGGACGTTCGCTGGTGTGCTCGGATTTTCTCGCCAACACGAGCATCACGAGCGGCTTTGTGCTGGCGCAGATCCGTCAGCAAGCGGCGCCGGAGCCGCCCGCGCTGCGCCCGGATAAAATTTATGTCGCACTGGCCCTTTCCGATGGGGACAACCTCAACGCATGGCTGAAGTTTTTCCGCCAGTATTTCGAGCATCCCGCTTTCGGATCTTTCCCGCTGGCTTTCGGGATGGGACCGGCTCTCCGGGAATTGATGCCCGCCGTGGCCCGATGGTACGGGGACCGCGCAACGCCCCTAAATGAGCTGTTTTGCGATGTGAGCGGTGCAGGGTACATGCAGCCCCCCAAATACGGGCTGAACCTGAGCGATCCGGACAGGGCTTGGAAAGGGTTCCTCGACTGGACCGCGCGCATGCTGCCGCCCATGGACATGCGGACCGTTCGCCCGGTGGAAGCAGAGGACGCGCACCTGAAGCGGTACGCGCAGGCCCTGCCGTTCTGTCACAGTATTTTCTCCGACATGGGCCGTTACTCAGGGCACAAGGGGCTGCCACAGCTCACTTTTTCCCTGCCGCAGGGAATGCCGGTGTTTCGGGCTGCCACGACATGGAGAAAAGACGTGGGCGGGCCGCTGGCGGAGATCCGCGAGCAGGTGGGAAAGACGCGACCCGCTTTTGTGAACGGGTTTCTGCATTGTTGGACGTTTAATCCCGCCGACATCGCGGCGATTGTCGCGACTGCGGGGGAGGAATTTGTGTTTGTGACGCCGGCCCAGCTCGCGGCGCTCTACCGGCAGTCGCAGCAGCAGGCGCGCTGAGCAGGGCGGGGCGCCCCGGGGGTAAGTTTTTCATCCGGGGGGATGCGCAGTTTGCGCGTGATTTACGGGCGGTTTCAGACCACGCTCGGGACATGGCTGACAAAGTTTGGTTTATCACCGGATGTTCCACGGGGTTTGGCCGGGAGTTGGCTCTCGCTGCGCTGAGCCAGGGCGATGAGGTTGTGGCCACGGCGCGAAGGGTGGAATCCCTCGCGGAACTGACGGAGCGCTGGCCGGAGCACTGTCGCGCTTTGGCGCTGGATTTGAGCGACCTTTCCCAGGTCCCGGGCGTCGTGAGCCAGGCAATCGGCGCGTTTGGTCGCGTGGATGTGCTCGTTAACAACGCCGGATATGGGTTGGTGGGGCCCATCGAGGAAGCCTCGCAGGAGCAGATTCAGCAGAATTTTGCGGTGAACTTCTTCGGCCCGTTGGAGTTAATCCGGTCGATTTTGCCGCATTTTCGCGAACGCAAAAGTGGCCGCATCGTCAACATGAGCGCTGCGGCGG
>JBILWF010000211.1:0-5324 GCA_044370075.1 Chthoniobacteraceae bacterium
GAAAAAAACAGAGCGGAACCAATGGTGTCAAAACTACCCCCGACTTCGTCCACGGGAAGGCCCTCGGGCTCCACTTCGACGCCCAGCAATTCGCGCAGCGTGTTCACGTACTCCCGCCGGTTTAGCCGCCGCATAATCACCGTGCCCCCCGTGTCCGCAAGAGCCTTGCGCGCAACCACCATCTGTCTGGACAACGCCTCCAAAAAAGCTCCCTTCACCTCGGCAGGAAGAGGCTTGGCGTCCTCCGGAGGCATTTCGCCGGAGTTGATCTGGTTGAGAATCTTCTGCCAGCGCTCCGCCGCCGGAATATCGGCGATTTCAAAGGAAAGAGTGTCCAGGCGCACCTTGCCCTTCTGCGCCTTTTCGCCATGGCATTCGACGCAGTACGTCTCAAATACAGCGCGGTGTTTTTCGTCCATGCGGGCATGCTGCGCCCGGGTAACCGAGGCGCATGCGAGCAGGATGACCGGAATTAGCTGAACGGATGGGACGAACCTCATAAGGCGGTCGTTTATTTCCGATTTACGCCAGGAGCGGTTCGAGCAGGCCGGTGCTGTCGCCAAAAGACTTGGGACGTACCCCGACGCCGTGCAGCAGCGTGAGCCACACGTTGCAGAGCGGCGTTTTCGCATCAGGCATTACGATGTGTTGCCCGAGTTTGATTCCAGCCCCCCGCCCGGTGAGCAGCGTCGGACAGTTGTCGAGGTTGTGCGCGTTGCGGACGTTGGATCCGAACACCACGCTGGTATGGTCAAACAAGCTGGAACCATCTGCTTGTATGGTGGCCTTGAGTTTGTCGATAAGCCCCGCGAGCAATTCCGAGTTGGCTCGGTCGCGCGCCTGACTGGCATCCATGCGCGGCCCCGGCGAATAATGGCTCATCGTGTGCCCTCCGATGTTGTGGTTCAAACTCCGGAGCAACGAGTCCACCGGCAAACGATACCCGACCACCCGCGTGGAGTCGGTCTGAAACGCGGCCACGACCAGGTCGTACACCGCCTTGATGTCTTCCTTCCCGCCCCCGCTTTTTTTCGGCTCGTGCACGGCGTCCGCGGGTTTTGCCTTGGGCACTGTAAGCCACTGTTCCTCCTTGGAAATGCGGGTTTCAATGTCGCGAATGGACTCGAGATATTCGCCCAGCTTGTCCGTGTCGCCGCGGCTGAGTCCTTTGGACACAAAACGCGCCTCATCGAGCACCAGATCAAGCACGCTGCGTTGCTGCCGCAATTGCGCCTGCCGGAGTCCAAGGGGTGTTTTATCGTCCGAGAACAGCTTGTGGAAAACGGCCACCGGACTGTCAATGCTGGCCAGCGGCTTGCCCTGACGGCTCCACTGCATTGCGCCATGCCCTCCCTCGCCCGGGTTGGTTCCGCTCAGGCAGAGGGATTCAAAGCGCGTCTCCCTGCCGAGTTCGGCTGCCGCGACCTGATCCACGGAGATGGTGTTCGAAAAGCTTTTTCCGGGCTCACCGTACCGGTTGGCACCGGTGAGCCAGAACGCGCTGGGCGCATGCCCGTCGCTCGAAAACTTGTGATAACAGTTTTGCACCACCGTGATGTCGTGGTGGTGGCGCGCAAGGGGCTTAAGTCCGTCCGGAAGCGTCCACTCGGACCCCGTCTGTTTCACATCCGGATACCACGTCTCGGCCGTAACTCCCCACCCTGCGGCGATGAAGAGCATTCGCTTGGGCTGCGCAACCGGCGCGACCGCGGAGGCAAAGCGCCGGAATCCGAGCGATTCCAAAAACGGCAGCGCAATGCACACGGTGCTGGCGCGCAGAAAATGACGGCGGTCAAGGGAGGATGCGTTCATAAGCGGGAGTTAGATGGCGGGGGCTCGGATTCGAATGGTTCAACGGACTGTAACAAAAGGCCTCATATTTGTTGGCGGGACTTCAAGGGCGACGGCTGTGCTCTCTCTCACCGGACCTCATGCGGGACGCGCTCAGTGTGCGCGTCAACGCCTCGCGCGGCCCCGCCTACGGCCACGGCATTTCCCGTCACCCGGTTACTGGCACACGCGGCAAGCCCCGGGGCGGACGTTGTGAGAAAACTGCGGCGCGAAATACGGGATGAATTCATGAGCGGATCCAAACAGACGCGATCACGGAATGGGCCTCGCAGCAACACCGTACATGCGGTTGGGTTTAAAGCTTTTTCTATCCTCCGGGGGGTTCGAATAGGGAGCCCCGAGGGTGATCGTCCCCGGCGCGAGCACCGTGCGTTTCCAGACCGCATACGTGAGCCGCTTGGCGACCCGGCCCGGGGTTTGGCTCGGGATGAAATCCAGCGCAATCGTCTCTCCGGTGTCGACAAAGTCAGCATGCAACCAATCGGGAAGCGGGTTGCGCGTATCTACAAACACGAACACCTCTGCGGGACGCTCGATAGTCAGGGAGACTTGGAGCCACCAGTTGTAGGCGTCGATTGCGAAGGTGCGTACCAGATCCGCCCCCACCAGTGCGGGATGCACCTTCTCCCAGCGGTCTTCCTCGTCCGCAAAGGCGGGTGCTCCGTCGCGCAATCCACCGGGAACGATTCGGTAAAAATTCCGGAGTGATGGCTGGTGGCCGGAGAGATTGTCGCTCACCGCGGAAATGGTGGTTCCGCCCGCGGCGGCTGGAACCCGGATCCACGCATCCGAATCATCCAAGCCGTTAACGGACACGATACGGGACATGCGCCGGGAATTCTCCACACGAAGCCCCTCGCCCTGGTTGAGCGTGGCCACCCGGGCATTGTCGTTGCCCTGATAGAGTTCGACTTTGCCCTTCAAAACGACCACATCCGTGTGCGAACTCGCCGAGGCATCGACACCAAACCGCGTTCCCAGATCCACGACGCGCGTGTGCGGTGTGTCCATGACAAACCCCTTGCCGTTCTCCCCCACGTCAGCCGTGACACGGCCGCGTATCACCCGCACGTGCGAGGCGCTCAAAAAACGGATCTCCACCGGAGCGACCAAATCCAACTGGACTCCGGAGGGCAGACGCACCGTGGCTTCGCCGTGCTCCATTCCAAGATGTTTCCAGCGCTGGACTCCGGCCACGGAAGCCAAATCCGGACGGGCCTGCCGCATCGATACGACTTCCACCGGAACCCCGGGGGAGCCCGTCCACAAGACGCCGAGCGCGACGAGGACCGCCAGCACCGCGGCCCATGACGCCCACCCCAAAATCAAACCGCCCTTCCGGCGCGGTAGCGGCTCCGGAAGAGATCGGGCAGCGGTGACGGCGCGGCCCGTAAAGGTGAGCAGGCCATCGAGTCGCATTTGGCGGACATACTCAGCCCTCAAAACGGCATCATTTTGGATGAGCGACGTCAGGCGCGCGTGTTCCTCAGCATCGAGCCGGCCCTCGATGTGTGCATTAACCAAAGACTGCCATTCCCGGTCCCGAAGGTTCATGTCCATTCCCCCTCCATGCGCTTTTTTTCAAGGCACTCGGCAAGGAGCGCTCGGATTCGGTAAAGCATCGCGGAAACGGCATTCGGGGGCTTGCCCTGCCGCGCGGCGATTTGTGCCACGGAATCCCCCTGTGCGTAGCGGCTCTCGATCAACTCCCGGTGATCGTGGTTGAGCTTTCCAAGACACGCATCGAGGGCCCCCCACTCCGATCCCTCGGGCACCTGCCGGCTGTATTCCTCCGCAA
The DNA here is from genome assembly GCA_044370075.1 of Chthoniobacteraceae bacterium. Classification (GTDB taxonomy): domain Bacteria; phylum Verrucomicrobiota; class Verrucomicrobiia; order Chthoniobacterales; family Chthoniobacteraceae; genus Chth-196. Next base: position 3,650 of record JBILWF010000211.1, read on the forward strand.
GAAGCCCGAGCAAATCCTCAGTGAAAACCAAGCGGTCTCTGGTCTGCTTTTTGCGAAAAACAAGGATTTCGAAATGAGCTACACGGTACGCCCAGGGCAGGAACGGACGGGCCGCATCGTAGGCGTGCGCTTTTTTCCACAAAGCCCGGTTGGTTTCCTGGAGCACATCCGAGGCATCGACGCCGTTGGCCAGCGCGGAATAAATAAACCCGTACAACGCGCTTTGAGAGGCGGTCAGGCGCTCGACAAAAATGCTGAGCTCGTCGGGGGAGGATGACATGGGGCCACTACCAATCGGCTAAATCCTCCGAAATGTGACGCGCTTTTTGAAAAACCGTCAGCCGATCAAGATCGAACCACGAGCCCCCATGAGACCTCGGTGCAAGGCAGCCTCGCCTGACCACCCGAAATCGAACCCGCACTTCCAGTCATTCGCACCACGCGGGTCGGGGAAGCATTTACTGCAAATCACGGCGCTCTCTGTCGGACGCCCGCCCGAACCCGTACCCCGCCCGGCACACAAACAAAAACGCTCCCCGCGGCGGATTCCACGGGGAGCGTTTTGCGGCAATTTTGCCGGGTACGAGCTAGAAACTGTTTTTGCGGTAGGCGCCCATTTCCGGGGCGTCTGGATTCACCTCCGGTCCGAAGTAGCGCAGCACCACCAGCGGCTCCGTCTCACTCAGGTTCTCAAAGGTCACACCCGCCCGGGCTCCCGACTCGGTGCAAAAATATTCGTCTTCGGTCAATTCCGTGAAACGGATCAACTTGGGACTGTTCAAGGGCTGCCCGTTGATCTTTCCAACGCCCTGCACACAAATCAACCCGTAGGCGCCGTTGTCGCGGATGGTGCACTTGACCTTGGGATCAACCGTCAGTTCCTTTGCGGTGAAGAGTTGCTCGCCCTTGATTCGGCCGTACACAATCCAACGGTCCACAAATCCCTCCGTGCGGGTGTCTGCCACTGGGACGGGCTCAAGGTAGTGGTTGTCCTTGAAATTCGCATCGCAGTTACCCTCCCAGTCCAGCTGGTCCACGATAAAATCAATGTCCCGGTGTTTTTCCCGGGGCATGTCCTTCACCAACAACTCCCACGGCACGTACCGTCCCTCGACCAGATTTTGGTACATTCCGAAAACATCGCTTCCCCACTGGGGCTCGTAAGTGCAAAGCGACCCCGGTGCGTGCAGGACGCATGGGGGAATCAACCACCCCGTGCCCGGTTTCAGCCGGTAGGCCCGGGAAAGATCCAAGATTCCATTATCGCCCTTGTTCCAGTCTGCGATGCAGCGGCGCACCTGTTCCTTGGTCGTACCGGGCTCCAAGCCCATGAAGGTGTAGGGAAAGTTGTTTCCCACGTTGTTGTGCTGTGGCGGGAAGTAGTAGGACTCGGGTTTGCCTTCCTGTCCGACCAGTCTGGCCTGCTCCGCACTCTGATGCATGTGGTGCGGAATGGGCCCCATGTTGTCGAAGAATTTCGAATACACAGGCCACTTGCTGTACTTGTTCCAGATGGCATCCCCGATGAGCAGGGCGCCCGTCTCGGCCACAGCCTGTTGCAGGGTAAAGCGTTCCCCCCCAGCCACCACATAGGAAAGTCCCTCGTCTTCGGTGCGGTTGTCGTTGGCCGCCGGCGTCGTGGATGCAAACCAGCGCTCGTCGATCCCTCCCCGGT
>JBILWF010000462.1:0-3395 GCA_044370075.1 Chthoniobacteraceae bacterium
CGTGGACCTCGCTCCGTGCGTCACCGTGCCGCTCGAAGTGCCAGCCGATGTTGACTTTGTCATCGAGGGATTCGTGCAGCCGGGCGAAATGCGGGACGAAGGTCCCTTTGGCGACCACACCGGTTTCTATACGCCGGTTGATTCCTACCCCGTCCTGCACGTCACCGCGGTGACCCACCGGCAGAACGCGGTGTATCCCTGCACCATTGTTGGAATTCCGCCGATGGAGGATTTCTACATGGGAACGGCGAGTGTCCGTATTTTCCTGCCGGTTTTTCAGATGAATTTTCCCGAGATTGTGGACATCGCGCTCCCGGCCGAGGGCACTTTTCACAACCTGGTTTTCGTTTCCATTCGCAAACAATACCCGTGGCAGGCATTTAAAATCATGCATGGCCTCTGGGGCATGGGGCAGATGATGTTCTCCAAATACATCGTCGTCGTGGATGCGGACTGCGATGTGCACAACACCAGCGAGGTGCTGTTCCGCTGGTTCGCGAACACGGATCCCGAGCGGGACTGCATTTTTACGCGCAACCCCAGCGACGCGCTGGACCACGCCCCTACCGTTCCAAACCTCGGAACCCACATGGGTTTTGACGCAACCCGCAAACTCCCCGGCGAAGGCTACACACGCCCCTGGCCCGAACTGGTGCGCATGCCCGAGGACGTGCGCAAACGGGTCGACGCACTCCGGGAGAAAATGTGAGCGGGTACACGGCGCGCCTTTCGAAACCCACAGGGTCCTCGCCTGACACCGTAAAAGCTTTTCAACGACTGCTTCTTTTCGAAAGCATTTGTGCATTCTCGGCCATTACGCCCTTCCGAAACCCCATCCCATGCCCCCGGTTTCCGTCATCATTAACACCCTGAACGAGGCACACCATATTTCCGGGTGCGTGGAAAGCGTCCGCTGGGCGGAACAGATCATCGTGGTAGACATGATGTCGGATGACGCTACCGCAGATCTGGCAGCCAAACTCGGGTGCGAAGTGCATTCCCACAAGCGCGAGGGCTATGTGGAACCCGCACGCCACTTCGCCGTCTCCAAGGCGCGCAATCCATGGGTGCTCATCTTGGACGCGGATGAACGCTGCTCGAGCGCACTCGCCCAGTGGATCCAAACCGAGCTGCCTGCCCAAAAGTACGCCGCCTTCCGGATCCCCCGCCGTAATTATTTGCGGAACACATGGCTTCGATGCTGCGGTTGGTACCCCGATGAGCAACTCCGCCTCCTCCTCAAAGACCGCGCCACCTTCTCAACGATCATCCATCGGGCCCCCGAAATCCGGGGCGAGATCCTGACCTTGCCTGCTTCCGGCGACCTTTGTCTGCACCATTACGCAGTTCCCTCTCTCCGGGATCGCTTTGAAAAGCTGGTGCGTTACGGCCAGATCGCAGCAGACGGCCCTCGGGAACGGACCAAAACCGTCTCAGGCGCCAGTCTCTGTCTGCGGGTGTTTTGGTCCTTCTTTAACGCGTATTTTTTCAAAGGTGGAATTAAAAACGGCACCCTGGGAATGGTACTGAGTCTGGAGCGGGCAATGGCCACTTTCATCAAATACACCTGCCTCTGGGAAAGAAACCTTCCAAAGGCATCCCCCTCGAACATCCAGTCCTGAACTTTGAACTGCGCGGTCATCATCCCGGTACTCAACCAGTGGGCCTACACGGCCCAATGTCTGGAGCATTTGAAAACCACGCTACCCCCCGGCGTGCGGGTGGTCGTGATCAACAATGGCTCAACGGATGAAACCGCCGTAAACCTCAACCACTACCCGTGGATTCACCTCATTCACAACGAGACAAATCTGGGGTGTGCACGCGCTTGGAACCAGGGCGTGGATGCCTCCCCTCGAACTCCGTGGCGCGTTTTTCTAAACAACGATGTTCTTCTGCACTCCCGCTGGCTCGAGGGACTTCTCGAAGCCGCTGAGACACACTCCTTCGATATCGTTTGCCCCGCCATGCGGGAAGGGCCGCTGAATTACGCCTTTGAAGAACGGGCCGCCTTCGTCACCACCCACATGCGGGCTCTCTACCGAAGAAATTTACCCCACGGCGTCTGTTTCGCCGTACGCGACGCGGTTTTTGAGCGCATAGGCCGATTCGATGAAAACTTTCGGATCGGACAATTCGAAGACACGGACTTTTTCCGAAGGGCCACCGGTGCGGGCTTTGCCCTCGCCACGGTGGGAGCATCATTCATCCACCACTTTTCTTCCGTCACGCAAAAGGCTGTGATGAAAACCCCGGTTGGCCCCTACGAGGCTGAAAACCGGGCTTACTTTCGGCGGAAATGGAAATTGCACTGGCTGCGGCGCAAACTGGAAAAGTTTCAAGCCGCCCGGAGGCTCAAGCGATGCATCCGCTGGGAACTGGAAGCGGCGGGTTCCCTGCTGGTGGACCGCAGCTAAGGGCGCTTGGAGGGTGCAGGTTTTGATCCCCGGCAGAATGACAGAACTCAGGCGTCATAGTGTCCAAAAGCCCTACAGGCCGTGATCATGCCCCCACCCCTCGTCATCTTTCATAAGCAGCTGGGAGATTTGCTCCTTCTCGAACCCGGCCTGGCCAGACTGGCGGCCGCCAGCGGCGGTCCCGTGCGGCTTTCGACACGGGCAACCTTTCTTCCCATGGTATCACTCATGGAGGGTGTGGCGGGGGAGTCCGGGGTGAAAGTCAGCCGCGCATCGCAAGTAATTTCATGGAGCGGCAACATCCATGCTGCGGTAAAAGCCGCCGCTACCCTCTCACCCTCCAAAAAGCTCTGGGTGCTCAACCCCCAGCACCTCCGGCCGTGGCACCGGATTGTTTACCCGCAGGGCGCTGCATACGTCCCCGCGTGGGAGCAGTATCGCGGACGGTACCACTTCGATGTCATGCCCTGTCCGCAGACAATCGACTTCCGGCCACCCAAGCTCCGCATGCCTCCAGCCGGATGGAAACATCCGCGGCTGCCTGATGACTATATCCTGCTGCACCCCACCTCAGCCTGGCCGACGAAGTCCTGGCCGGCAGAGCGGTGGAGTGTCGTATTAAACGAACTGCACGCCGCCGGATTCGGACCGTTTGTGCTTTCGGGCGGCTCGGCGGCGTGGGAACAGGCATATGCACAAGAAGTTTGCAGTTCATGTAGCGCACCCGTCTTGAACCTGGGAGGACGCACCACGCTGGAGCAATACCTGTATACCGTTGCAAACGCCCGTATGGTCCTCTGCATCGATGGCTCCTCCTCCCACCTCGCCCCAGCATTCAACCGCCCATCGCTCACGCTGTTCGGAAACACACCCCATCTTGTGTGGCACCTGAGCACCGCACTCTCCAGTCTGCTCGCGCCCGCCTCCCAGAATCCCCTTCACGACAAGTCCATTCATCAAATTTCTACGGATTCTGTG
>JBILWF010000212.1:0-5313 GCA_044370075.1 Chthoniobacteraceae bacterium
GTGGTGATGTAGTGCTCAATGGCACGCGCGAGACCACAATTACTGCTTCGGTAAGCTCCGCACTTGCTGTGGAAAAAGTCTTCGGAGTGATTGTTCCTCCCGGCTACCATCCCAGTGGTGATGCGCCCGTGACGAATCTGCCGGAGGTGGATCTCGCTCTGGATTCATCAACGGGTCTATGGTCTTCCAAAGTCGGCGGCTTTAGCGGAAGTGGGGGGCCCTACACTGTTCTGATCCAAGCGCGGGACGTTTGGGGTCAGGTCAGCGCCCCGTCAATTTTGCGTGTCACCCAACAGTCGACCCGGAATCGGGTGATCATTTTCGCCTCGGGTGACTCGAACTGGGCCGGAGCAGGGGACGCGGGTAAACTTGTTGACTATGCGCGCGAGTCGGCACTGCGCAGGCACGTGTTTGATGAGGACATCAAAGTTTTTGCGGACCCGTCGCTGTCTGTGGGGAACGCTCTAGGTGCAACCTCAGGAAATCTCCAGGCTGCAATCCAGACGTGGTCAAACGCCGATGGGCAGCTTGGCGTGCTGACAATTTTCCTCTTAGGGCAGGGGAGCAAGAAGGGCCTGATGTGCGCAAATGGGGATCTGATCACGCCATCTAATCTGAAAAAATGGCTCGATAATCTTCAAGACGTCTCGGCCGCTCAGGTTCAGTTAATGGTGGACGCTGACTACTCTGGGATTTTCGTGAAGGGATCCGCCAATGCGAAGAAAAACCGCATTCTGATCTCCAGTACAGACAGCGATAAGTTGAACAGTTTCGCGAATGGTCGCTGGGCTTCGGTGACCAATTGGATCTGGAACGCGATCTCCAGAGGCGATGATTTGCGGGAAAGTTACGACGAAGCGATGGACCTTGCCCGGTTAGTCGGGAAGGACAACCCATCCCAGTTTGACGATAACGGAGACGGTGTTTTCAACAAGGAGCAGGATGGGGCAAAGTCTGTGAATGCCTTTGTCGGGTCGGCTTATATTACGGCGGATGACCCACCTTTTATTTGGAAGGCGAGTGCTGCGATACAGACAGATTCCTCTGCGTCAGCGCGGTTTTACGTGTCCGGAATCATGATGCCAGATGGCGGGTCCCCCGAGCGGGTTTGGGGCGACGTCATCGGGCCGGATGGGTCCGTCCGAGGTGCGGTTGAATTTTGGCGTAATAATACAAAGGAACGTTACGAGGGAGTGTTCAAGGGTTTTGCTGAAGCTGGTCGCTACCTCGTGTTTGTGCAGGCCGGGACCGAGGGGAACCCTTCTCGAACCACGCCTCCTGCAGTCATCCAGATTTTTCACGGTGTGCCGCAAGAGGGTGGAGCGCCCGCGCAAAGCTACCTGCCAAATTTGACGCTTCCCCTAGACGGCCGCTCCATGAGCGTTGAAACCGCCGCTGGAGGCGCTTGGCGCATCGACTTAAAGCGCGGGCAGCGCGTGTTGATTGAGGCGCTGGATGTTTCACCGAGGCGGGATGTCGCCTTGCAGATCAGTGGATCGGGCGCTCGGGTCTTGGCTGAGGCAAATCGTTGGGGTTCGGGTTTTGGCGAGTCGATCAATGGCTGGGAAGTGCCGGCAGATGGCAGTTACGTCGTCCGGGCTGTGTTTGGTGCGGGTAAGGGGACAGGCTCGGCCAGTTGCAGGGTCCGCGCGTCCATCAAGTATGATGCTCTACACACCGACTCGGCAGCCGTCTTAACCGAACAGACCATCGATTTTCCACAGCCCTCAAGCCGGGCGCTGGCGCAGGGTGCGACGACGTTGAACGCTTCGGCAACTTCCAATCTTGAGGTTCGTTTTGAATTGGTCAGTGGCTCAGCTCAATTGGATGGCCATCGATTGACACCGACTCGTGCGGGTGTGGTCGTGGTTCGTGCGTTTCAGGACGGCAATGGGATGTTCAACTCCGCGGAACCGGTGGAGCGCGCATTCAGCGTCACAGACGCTGCCGTGGAATCTTATCAAGATTGGGCGCGGCGTTCTTTCGGGGACAAATACCCGACTCTGGGTGGACCGGACCAAGACGCCGACGGCGACGGTGCATCTAATGAAGCAGAGTGGCTTGCGAAGACCGACCCGACTTCAGCCTCCGATTTTCTGCGAATCCTGAGTAGCGAGGCAACCGACGAACTCTGCACGATTCGGTGGTTAGGGAAAGTGGGCGTTAATTACCGATTGATGAAAAGCTCTGATCTGGTGACCTGGAGCGCGGTTCCGGGCGCAGTCTTCACCGGGCAGGGAAATCAAATTGAGTTTGTCGATTCAATCTCCAAGGTGGAGCAGCGGTTTTATCGGGTGGAAGTGGTGCGTTGAATCTGTGTGAGGCCGGCCTAGGGGACGCCTAGCCATGCTGAGGGGCGGCAGGAAGGACAAATGGAGGGAATACATGCCAGCCGCTTTCGTCCCCGCCGGCGGGCCGCACGGCCGCATCCCCGCGGAAAGTCCCGGGTTGTCTTCGGACTGAAAACGCTCATGCTGGGCAGGTTCACTTTCAACCTCCCCCGAGATGTCCGCCAAAATCTTCACCCCTCTGATCGCCGCATCCCTTGCGGTTGTTCCCTGTGCAATGTCCGCCGCCGTCCCCACCCCTGAACCGTTTGGAAAAACCGCCGCGGGCACTCCCGTGGAAGTCTACACCCTGGCCAACTCCCGCGGCGTTAAAATGCGGGTGATGACCTACGGAGCCATCGTTCTGAGTCTGGAAACCCCGGACCGCGCGGGGCGCCCCGCGGACATTGTTCTGGGGTACAACACGCTGGCGGAGTACGAGAAGGCCACGCCTTATTTTGGTGCCATCGTGGGGCGGTTCGCCAATCGTATCGCCAACGGGCGCTTTTCCGTGGACGGGAAGGAGTACAAGCTCGCGACCAACAACACTCCGGGCGGGACCGCCTGTTCCCTCCACGGCGGCGTCGTGGGATTTGACAAAGTGGTGTGGCGCGCGGAGGGGCTGTCCAAGGAGGGTGCCCAGGGGCTGCGACTGCGCTATTTGAGCAAGGACGGCGAGGAGGGCTACCCCGGCAATCTGGATTTGCAGGCCACCTACTGGCTTACGGACCAGAACGAATGGCGCATCGAGTACGAGGCCACCGCGGACAAGGCTACGCCCGTGAATGTGACGCAGCATTCCTATTTCAACCTCAAGGGGGAGGGCCGTGGCGACGTGCTCGGACATGAACTGCAGTTGGCCGCATCCAAGTTTACTCCAGTCAATTCGGGCCTGATTCCCACGGGGGCGATCTCTCCCGTTGCTGCAACCGCCCTTGACTTCACCAAACCAGTGGCGATCGGGGCGCGCGTGGATTCCAAGGAGGAGCAGATGCGTTTGGGCGGCGGATACGACCACAACTTCGTGCTCGATTCCCAATCGGGCGAGCTCGCTCAGGCTGCCTCCGTGTACGAGCCCGGCTCCGGCCGCGTTCTGGATGTGCTGACCACCGAACCCGGCATCCAGTTCTACGGGGGGAATTTTCTCGACGGCACCCTTACGGGGAAATCGGGCAACAAATACGTCTACCGCAGCGGCTTTTGCCTCGAAACCCAGCACTATCCGGATTCGCCCAACCAGAAGGGGTTTCCCAACACGGTGCTCCGCCCGGGCAAAACCTACCGGAGCGTAACCGTGTACCGCTTCGGAGTGCGCTAACACCGCGCCGGCCCGCGCCGCATCACCCTGCCTGATGCGGCGCGACCCACGCCAGCCCGAGGCGCATCCAGATCGGAATGCTCAGCAGCCCCAGTGCGGTGCTGCCTAAAGCGATTTGCGCGGCAAACCGGCTGTCAGCCTGGTGCATGCGGCAAAGGACCACCGGCATCATCGCGGCGGGCATGGCGGCCTGGATGAGCAAAATCCGCTGCAGGGCCTCCGGCATGGGCAACCAGCGCGCTACGATCAGAAAAACGCAGGGCAGAGCGAGCAACCGGCACGCCATCGCAGCCCCCAAGGCGTCCCAGCGTGTGGAGGCATCGCTTTTTTGGCGGAAGCCGTCGTAGAGCGTCACGCCCACGAGAATGAGTGCCATGGGGATGGCGTTTTGGCCGAGCAAGTGCAGGGTTTTTTTGAGAAACGCGGGCACCAGCGAATCGGCGTGAAGCACGTTGAGCGCCGCGCAGACCACAATCGCCACCGTCGGCGGAGTGGTCAGCAGTCCGCGCACGGAGGTTTGCGAACCGCGGGTGAGCACCCAGATGCCGAGCCCCCACATGGCCAACTCGACGCCGAGATTGTGCAGGAAGAGAACACCCAGCGTCGCGGGATCGTACAGGGCGGAGACGATCGGGATGACCAGATAACCGTAGTTTTGAATGCCGGCGGTCACGGTGCCCGCGCGCCGGGTTTCGGCAGGAAGTTGCATCCGGCCCAGACAGAGAGCCACCACGCCCATGCTCAGGCTTACGAGCGCGAAGCCCAGCACCGGCGGCAGCCAGAAATCGCCTGCACGACTCAGCAAAGGGTTGCCCAGGATGGAATCGGCGATGAGGGCGGTGAAGAGCAGGTTGATGGCCAGACGCAGGAGGCTGGCGTCCGCCTCCGGTTGTATCCACCGCAGGTGCCGGGCGAGCGCTCCGCTGCCCACCATGCAAAAGACAGGGGCGAGGATGCCGAGCAGTTCCCAAAAATTCATGGCTCCCGCGCCGTCCGGATTTCCCGGAAATGCTTTTGGATCAGCAGAGACTCGGCGTAAGTGAGTCCCCTCGGAACCGGCAGGAGACCGTCGGAGACCGTGCGGTCGATGAAGATTTCCTGCACCTGCCGCGAGAGCTTTGCGTTGCCGATGTGAGCGATCAGGGTGCGTCCGCGGTTGGCGGAGCTGATGTTTTGCAGGGCGAGACGCCCGCTGTTGTCGAGTTGGAAAAGGCAGCCCCACGTGCCGTCCGCGGCGGGGTAACAGGTGGCAGCCACAATCTGTTTTTCGCTAATGCTGGCAACGCTCTCGATAAAGGCCTGCCGCGTCGGATGGTGCAGGGTGATGGGCGTGGCGAAGGGACTGGCCTCGGAACCGCTGGTTTCCATAAAAAACCGCACCGTACAGCGGGCTTTTCTTTCAAACCCCTCGGCCTGTTTCACCGGCAAACACAGCGAACCCGCCGCAAAAAGGAGAAGCAGGATGGAGCGAATCGTTCGGTGCACGCCATCCAGTCTGTGGCACGACGCCGGGGTTTGCAAATGGAGAGACTCTTGAATAAGGAAAACGCATGCGCCCCGCCTCGTCGTTCGTCCGTTTGTTTTGTAGCGCGGTTTGTTCGCTTTCCGTGATTCATGCGGCGGATGCCCCCCGAAAAGACGAACCCCCCGCTGAAAAAGGTCCCGTCG
>JBILWF010000296.1:0-4584 GCA_044370075.1 Chthoniobacteraceae bacterium
CCGGTGTCCCGGGAGGGGCTCATTTTGTCGAGGCCATCGAGCACAAGAAGGAATGTGCCGCCTTTTTGGCGTGCAAAAGCACCCCCCTTTGCGAGCCACTCGGGAAGGATATCAAACGCCTTGCGCGGATCCCCTTCAAAAGAGAGAACCTCCCCGGTTAAACGCGCGATCTCGCGCAGGATGCGCACCACCATGTGAAGCGGATGTGCCGCGTCTGCCCCCGTGGCGAGGCAGTGCGCAAGAAGGATTGCACGGGGATGGTTGCGCGAAAAATGTGCGGCCCAGTTTGCCAACAGCGCGCTCTTTCCACTCCCGGAATCGCCTGTAACGAGTACACACCCGGGTGCGTCCCGCGTCATGACGGAATCGATCGCGGAAAAATAATCGTCCCCGCCGAGATACAAACCAAGGCGCGAAGCAGTGAAGGTCTCATGGCGAATGCGCTCGCGACCCAGGGGGTCGGGGACATCGTTTTGCGGGAACGCTTCGTCGATGAGTCTCCAGAGATCGGTTTTTACCCGGTCGGCGAGCTCCTCCGGGGAGGTATAGTTTTCGATGACAGGGAAACCGCTCAGGCGGAGCCGGTCTTTGAGCGCCTCGAGTTTTTCCTTTTCGCGAGAGCCTTCGCTGAGATAGGCGCCGCCCTTGGAGATGGAGTAGGCGGGGTCGCGAAAGTAAAAGAAAGCGCGATCCTGCATCGCGGGGTTGTTGAGCACCCCGTGGAGTATTTCGAGTTCGGTGACGCTTTTGCCGCCGCGGTGGGTTTCAAGCCAGGATTGTTCGAGGAGCAGGGGCAGGGCGTATTGATCCTTTTCGGGAACCCAACCGTAGCGTTCGCCTAGGAAACCCATGAAGTAGGGGCGTGACCGGTCAATTTCTGCTAGGCAGATGGGAAGGACTTTTCCCTGCTGGGCCTCCTCCTCGGTGATGCCCCAGCGAAGGTCCACGTCAACAAGTTCGACCTGCCGCTCGCGGCATTTGCGGCGCAGTTCGGGAAAGACGATTCGAACAAGCAGGTCCCGCTCCTCCGCGAAGTCGCGAAAGGTGGACGAGAGAAAAACGCGAACCACGCGGGATGATGCGTTCATACGGTCGATAGGATCAAAAACAGGAGCGTGAGTGGAAACCGACCTCGTTTTTGTAAGCAGTGGAAAGGCAATTCACGAGGGCGCTTCCTCGCGCGAACTCGGTGCGGCAGCACCGGTCAGGTGATTCTATTGGATGCACTCGCTGTCCGGGGCTCGGGACTGCCCAACCCGGCCGGGAGCCTGAAATGCTTCTCCACCCCGGAAGCCCGAAAAATACAAAGTTTGTCGTGCACCCGCAGTCACAGTGACTTGCGGAAAACGCGCCCCGTCCGGTATACAATTCGGACTGCCCCGTCCTCTTCCCCCTATGCACCCCCTTCTCACGCTCGGACTGCTTTTTGCGCTGAGCGGAAACCGCTCTTCCGCAACATCTTCCGAATTTTCACGACCCGCATTGCCTTCGTATTTTTCGAGCTACTGCGAGAAATGCCACGACGCGAAGGTGCAAAAAGGGGACTTCCGCATCGACACCCTCAGCTCACGGGTCGGGTTTGAGAACACGCCACAGTGGCTCGAAATCCTTGACCGGATTACCTCCGGTGAGATGCCGCCCCCGAGGGAAAAAGTACGCCCCCCGGCTGCAGAAAGCGCGCAGATCATCGAATGGATCTCCACGCGCATGAAAGAGGGGGAGGCCGCGCGTCTGGCCGCGCGCGGGCGGGTGTCCTTCAACCGTCTAAGCCGGGACGAGTACGTCAACACGGTGCGCGATCTGCTGGGAGTACACTTTGACGCAACTGATCCGGTGGGACTTATGGAGGACGAGGAGTGGCATGGCTTCGAGCGGCTCGGCTCGGTCCTTAATCTGTCGGCGGCGAGTCTCGAGAAATACCTCAAGGCTGCCGAGATCGTGCTCGCGGAAGCCTACCCGGCCAGCGCTCCAAAACCGCTGGATGCGACGCACCGGGCGGTCACGGAAAAGTCTGTACGGCAACCGTACCGCGACCAACTCGCAGCGCGGGGTCTTCTCGAGAAGCTGCGGTTTGAAATGTGGCCGGGCGACTCCTTTACAGGCTCGTCGAGGGAGGATCTGCCGGCCCCCGGAATTTACGAAATCAGCTACACGCTCAGTGGATTGAAGCCGGCGGACGGGCCGCCGCCTCGGATCAAAGTCATCGAAAACAAACTCGGCCGGGTGCTGTATGAATCCGACATCGTGGCCCCAGAGGACAAACCGATCGCAATCACTTTCCGGGCACACCTGCCCAAGGGCCGCCCGGACATCCAGGTGTTCAACGCCGCGCGCGGTGCCATCACACGTCCCCTTGCCGGCCGGCACGGCGGCAAACCGTTCGTGAGCATTGCCGAGGGGCGCATACCCTGGCAGCTCAAGCTCACCGACGAGGCCGGCCAGCCCCGCTACCCGTTTCTCATACTCGACTCGTTTTCATGGAAGGGTCCGATCCAAACCGACGATGAAATCACGCGCAGGAACGAATATTGGCCCGACAAGGAAAACGATTGGGACAAGGTGCGCGCCGGTTTCCAGCGCCTGGCACGCCGCGCATTCCGGCGCCCCGTCTCGCCCGTGGAACTGGAGGACTTTGTTCAAATCGCCCGCAGGGAGGCCGCAGCCGGGGAAACATTTCGCGACGCGGTGAAGACGGGAATGCAGGCGATTCTCTGCTCCAAAAGTTTTCTCTTTTTGAGTGAGGGCGACGAAAAATCCGCCCGAATCCAACTCACCGACTGGGAGATCGCCTCGCGGCTTTCGTACCTGCTCTGGAGTACCATGCCCGACGACACCCTGCTGAATTTGGCGGAGGCGGGGCGCCTGCGCGATCCAGCCGAGAGAGCGAGGCAGCTCGCGCGAATGCTCGAGGACCCACGGGCTGCGCGTTTCAGCAACTCCTTTTCGCGCCAGTGGCTGCACCTGCGCCATGTGGGACGCTTTCCCCCGGACAAAAAGCTCTACCCCGAGTACGACGGGCCTCTTGAGCAGAGCATGGTAGCGGAAACCCAAGCCTTTTTTCACGAGGTGCTCCGGGGAGGTTTGACGCTGCGCGAGTTTTTAAATTCGGACTGGGGCATGCTCAACCACCGGCTTGCCGATTTTTACGGACTGCGCGTCGACGCCGGGGAGGACGACACGCTCCGGCGGGTGACGCTTCCTGTTGACAGCCGGCGCGGAGGACTGCTGACGCAAGCGGCCATTCTCTCGCTCACCTCGGACGGGACACGGCACCGGCCAGTGCACCGGGGTGTCTGGCTCTCGGAAGTCATTCTGGGAAAGGTGCCCCCGCCGCCACCCGCCAACGTCGATCCCATCGCTACCAACCCGGTGGACTCGCCCAAGGCAACGCTTCGCATGAAGTTGGAGGCCCACATTCACGATCCACGCTGCGCCTCCTGCCATGCGCGAATCGACCCGCTCGGGCTGGCATTCGAGAACTACGACGCCATCGGCCGCTGGCGCACCCAGGAACGCACCGAGGGCGCCGGGGAGGATCCCGCGGTGAATCCCGCGGGCACGCTGCCCGACGGCCGCACCTACCAGACCCCCGAGGAATTCAAAAAACTCCTGCTCGCCGACATCGATACCTTCCAAAGCGCGTTCCTCGAAAAACTGGCAACCTACGGGCTGAGGCGCAGCATGACGTATGACGACCGGGAGGCGTTGCGGGCTGTTGCCGCAGCGGGCAGGGAAAGAAACTACCGCCTGCGTGATCTGCTGGAGGCTTTTGTGTGTTCGCCCCTCTTCCAAAGCCGCTAAGCGCGGTTCCAGTGGCCCGAGCTTTTTACCCTTTAAACTTCCACAAACCACCGCCGCCTGCACGCCGCCTTTAAGGGCCCCCACCTCGACGCGCTCATGCTTTTACCCCCCCTCCTGATCCTGCTCGCCGCAACCGTTTTCGCGTCTGCGGAACCCGCCCCGTTTCGAACCGACGCTCACGGCCCCTACACCGCCGCGGAAATTAAGAGGCTGACCGGAAAAGAGAAAGACTCCGTCCTTCAATGGTTCCAACTCGTGGAAGGCGAATTTCCGCCGCCCGAATCCGCACATGCCATTTCCGGCGAACTCATCCGGGTGGACCACTTGGAGCGGAAATTTCACCTGCGCGTGGACCGCGATGACTCCCAAAGCGCCGGCTACATGGATCTTCCCATCGCCGCAACCCTTCTGCCCTACGCCGCGATCTGGTACCATGGAGCACCCGCCGCATTGCAAGACATTCCACTCGGAACACACTTGCGTGGATTGTTTTACCACCGGACGTTCAACGACAAAACGCCGCCCCCGGAGAACCTTCACATGCACGGCCGCCAGTCGAGCGAAGTCGACTTCACCCGCTGCTTCCGCCTCGAGGACGATTTTTCCCACAACCTGCGCAACCACGAAACGTGGAAACTGGATTCGGTGGATCTCGAAAAAAAGAAGGTCACGGCCCGCCTCATCAAGGGCGGGGAAGCGGCAGGGGAGTCCCGTGTTTTTGACCTGCAGGAAAGCACCGTGATCCATCAGGGCCGTAGCCTTGCAGAAGCGGAGGCCCTGCAA
>JBILWF010000213.1:0-5298 GCA_044370075.1 Chthoniobacteraceae bacterium
CAAACCCGGTAAAACCAACCCGATGAAACGGTTTTTCACCCTTACTGCCGTGCTCATGGCCGGTGCGCTCTGCGCCCGCGCGGGGGAGGTGGAGCATGCTTTTCGCCTCGCGAGTCTTTTCGAGCCCGAACGCGTTCCCGAGTTTCGCGCGTTCATGGCGGAGAAGTTTCCGGAAATTACTGTGGTTGCCTGTGACTTTGAGACGGCCGAGGCACGGTTGCGGGTGGACCCGGCGAGTATCAAGGAACTGAGTGTTGCGCGCACACCGGAACTCGTCCGCGAAAAGCTTGCTTCCCTCCTGCGCGGCGCCAGTCGGGGGGTGTTTGATTTACTGCCGCTACCCGATGTGCCACCCGAGGAGTTGGTGGACGTTCGGATTCCCATTCAGGGGCTCGACTGCCGGGGGTGCTCCTACGGAGTCTACCGGATTGTGTCGAAAATCGAAGGGGTGGTTTACGCCACGGCGAGTTTTCACGCGGGGGAGGTGCGTGTGCGTTTCGACCGCCGCAAAACCAGTCTTCAGGCGGTGGAGGAGGAGTTGGACAAAAAGCGCATTGCCACCGACTACCGGATTGTGGAGCCGGGACTGGTGCCGCCGTCCGAGATGCGCATTGTGCGGTGCAGCAGCGAGGAAACCATCGCCGATGCCGTATACTTTTTCTCCACGGGAAGCGCCGCTAACGCCATCGACGGTGACCCGCGCACCAAGTGGTCCACCCGCTACAGTGGCAGCGAACCAGACCGGCACCCCCACGAACTGGTCATAGATCTGGGCAGGACGCGACGCGTCGCGGGGTTCCGCTATCTTGGGCGGCAGGTGGGTTACGGCGGCCAGTTTGGTTCCACCGAATTTCACGTCAGCGACGATCCCGCGCTGTTTCCAGATCCGCCGGCGGTTGCAGTGACCTTCTCGGGTGTGAAGAATGTTCAAAAAGCCGACTGCTCCTCGCCGGTGGCGGGGCGCTACGTGCGCGTTCGTGTCCTGTCGGAAGTCCACGGAAAACCCGCGGCCACCGCCGCGGAAATCGCGGTGCTCGAAGTCCCCTGACCCATGAAAGCTCCCTTCGTACAAACCCTCCCGCCGATGCCGCGCCGAAGCCTTCTTCGCGGATTAGGAACCGTCCTCGCACTGCCCCTCCTTGAGGCCATGCTGCCGCGTTTTTCCCGCGCCGCTGATTTGGATCCCGCGCCGAGGCGGTTGATCGGAATCCAGACCAACCAAGGCATCCTGCCGCAGTTTTTCTTTCCGGAAACAACGGGGACTGACTACACGCTTCCGCCATATCTCGAGCGGATCGGCGCGTTCCGCGACCGTTTTACGGTGTTCTCGGGGGTGAGCCTCCCGGGGGTGGATGGAGGGCATGCCGCGGACAAATGTTTTCTCACCGGAACCCCGCATCCCGCACAGGGCGGGTTTCGCAACGGGATTTCCCTGGACCAGTTTGCCGCGGAGCAACTCGGGCACGAAACGCGGTATTCGTCGCTGGTGCTGGCCATGACCAACGAGAATCGCACGCTGAGTTACACGCGTAACGGAGCTGCCATTCCTGCGGACCAGAGTCCGCGCAAGGTGTTTGAAAAGTTATTTTTCCAGGGCAAGCCCGGTGAGGTGGAACAGCGCGTGGAGATGCTGCGTCAGGGGCGCAGCACGCTGGATTTTGTAGCCGAGGAATCCAAGCGGTTGCAGGCCCGTCTGGGCGCGAATGACCGGGAGCGGGTCGACCAGTACCTCACGAGCGTTCGCGAGCTCGAGCGCCGCATGCACAGCGCACAGGAGTGGGAGTACCGCCCGAAGCCCCATGTGAATGCCGCTCCACCGGTGGACATCACCGACAGCATGGCGTTTGCTGAGCGTACCAAGCAGATGTTTGACGTCATGCGTCTGGCTCTGGAGACCGATTCGACCCGTTTCATTTCCCTGTTCGTCGACACGACCCAGATTCACAATCTGACGCACCACGGCAACCGTCCGGAGGTCCTTTCCGAACTGCGCGGGCATGAAAGTTCGCAGTTCGACGCGTTGAACCATTTTCTCAAGGGACTCGCTGCCGCGAATGAAACGGGTACCGCGTTGTTGGACCGCACGATGGTGCTCTACGGCACCTGCATGGGCAGCGCCAACTCGCATTCGAATGTGAACCTGCCCGTGTTGCTTGCCGGAGGCGGCTTCCGTCACGGGCACCATCTCGGGTTCGATACAAAGAACAACTATCCCCTGACAAACCTGTACCTGTCTATGCTGCAAAAGCTTGGAATTCAAACAGATTCGTTCGCCACATCCAGCGGAACGTTCAAGGGTCTGGTTTGAGTCCGACAACGGAACTTTGCCAGGCGCTGCCAAAACGTCCCGGGTTAGGGAATAGTCCTGCCAGCAAGTATCCGCCAAGTCTTCCCGTGTCCCCCGCGGTCCTGATCGGGATCCTTTTCTCAGGCTGGGGGCTTGGTGTTCGGACTAGATCGAGGGCATGGTGACCTCGGGGGAAACATCCTGCTTGTAGTCCACCTCGGGCAATCCAAACCCAAACAAGCGCAGAAATTCGCTACGGTAGCCGGCGATATCCGAGAGTTCGGAGAGGTTTTCGGTGGTGACTCCGGGCCAAAGTTGGGCAACCTCGGCTTGAATTTCGGAGCGCATTTCCCAGTCGTCGATGCGTATACGGCGCGAGGAATCCAGTGTGGGGGTTGCTCCGTTGGCAATCTGGGTGGCGAAGAGGCGCTGGATCTGTTCAATGCATCCCTCGTGCAGGCCGGCATTTTTCATCACTTTATACAGTAACGAAATATAGAGGGGCACCACGGGAATTGCGCTGCTGGCCTGCGTTACAAGCGCTTTGTTAACAGAAACATATGCAGAACCTCCGGCAGCTGAGAGCATTCCGTGCAACCGGTCGGCGGTGGCCTCCAAATCTTCCTTCGCCCTGCCAATGGTTCCGTTGCGGTAAATGGCCCAAGTCAAATCCGGTCCGATATAAGAGTAGGCGAGGGTTTGCGCCCCCGGCGCGAGCACACCCGCGTCCGCGAGGGCGCGGATCCAGAGTTCCCAGTCTTCGCCGCCCATCACGCTCACGGTGTCGGCGATTTCTTCCGGGGAGGCAGGGGGAATTGAAATGGAGCTGACGGCGCCTTTGTCGGTGTCCACGGTTTTGGAAGTGAACGCATCGCCTATGGGTTTGAGTACCGATTTGGAAACCACTCCGGTGGCGGGGTGGGTTCGGCGCGGCGATGCGAGGCTGTAAATTACACAATCGACGGTTCCTAGATCAGCACGGATGAGATCGATTGTGCGCTGTTTGATTTCGTCGGAGAAAGCGTCTCCGTTGATGCTTTTGGCGTAGAGATTTGCTTCGTGCGCTGCTTTTTCAAAGGCACAGGAGTTGTACCACCCTGCGGATGCGGGTTTGCCGCCTTCGGAGGGCCTTTCAAAGAAAACACCCAGCGTTGCTGCCTGCGCTCCGAAGGCGGGAACAATCCGCGAAGCGAGTCCGTACCCGGTTGAGGCGCCGATGACCAAAACACGTTTTGGCATGTCTTGAAGGGGGCCCTTGGATTGCACATGGGCGATTTGCCGGCGTACATTTGCCTCGCAGCCGGCGGGATGCGCCGTGACGCAGATGAAGCCACGGATTTTGGGTTCGATAACCATGGTTATGTTGTGAGGTAGGTGACTTCAAACACGAACCCTCCGACACAGGGCGGTCCCGATGTGGAAGGGGCCGTTTGAGATGTTGGCCGCGCTCGGGGATGCCTAGCGGCCCTTGGGCTCTGTGAGCGGTGTAAAGGACGGATTCCAGTTGGATGCGGGTGCGGGCCGGTTTTCCGGGGTGGGGCGGGAGAGTTCTCCCAGCAGTGCCTGCTGGCGCTCGAGCAGGACGTCGGCGCGTTCCCGCAGGACGTCGCGCTGGCGCACCGCCGAATCGCGTTCCCTGCGCAGCCGGGCCATCTCGCGATCGACCCGTTCGCGCTGTTCGGCGTCGCCGCGCAGCAGTTCGGAGCGTTCCCGTTCGAGGGCAAAGGATTGTTCCCGGGCGGAGGCGCGCGCGTTGTCCACGGCGGAGCGCGCTTCGTCGCGCTGGCGGATGAGTCCGTCGAGTTGGTGGGAGAATTCTTCGGTGCGCGTGCGCAGGGTTTCGCGGGTTTCTTCCAGCAACTTGAGCAGGGTGACTTTCTCGTTCAGAAGCGCCTCGCGCTCGCGGGTGAGCTGGTCGAAGCGGCGTCGCGCGTCGCTCTCGGCAGCCACCAGGCGGCCGGTCAGCTCCGAGGTCTCGGAGCGGGCCGCGTCCAGGTCCTCGCGCAGGCGGGTGATCTCCGCCGGGAAACGGCGTTCGGCGTCGGCCAGGGCTGCACGCAAACGGTCCGCGTCGGAGCGGTGCGTGTTGAGTTCCTCTTTGAGGCGCGCAATTTCGGAATCCTTGTTTGTGGTCAGCGCGGAGAGAGCCGTCCGGTGGTCGGAGGTGAGCTTGGCGATGCGGCGGTCGCGTTCGGCGTTGGCCTCGGCGATCTGCTGGTCTTTTTGCAGGACAACGGCGTCGCGCTCCGCGGTGATCGTCGCCAGGGAGCGGGCGTGCTCGGCCTGCAGGGAGTCCATGCGCGAGCTCCACTCCGCGAGGCGCCGGTCCCGGTCGGCGGCGATGTTGGCCACGCGCTGGTCGCGCTCGGCCACGGCACCGTTCCGTTCGGCCAGAACGTCGGCGAGAGCCTTTTCGTTTTCGGAGCGGTACAACGCGAGTTGTTGTTCGAAAGAGGCTTTGGCGTCCGCCACCTGACGGGCCTTGTCTGTGAGCAGTTGGGCGCGCTCGGATTCGAGCTTTGCAATCGAGCGCTTGGATGCCGCCTCGATGTCGGCAATTTCGTCATCCTTGGCGATGCGCAGTTCAGCGAGGGCCGCGTCCTGCTGCATCCGGGACGCATCCAAGGCCTGTTGGTGCTGGGCTTTGAGCAGCTCGATGCTGGCTGCGTGGGTGGTTTGCAGCGTTTCGATGGCGCGCCGGTTTTCGGCAATCCGCGCCTCGAGTTGCGTCTTTGCGAGATCGGCGGAGTGCGCCTGGTCGGCCTTGGTCGACTCGAGCGCACTTTCGAGGGAGGCCAGTTTGGCGGAGTAGTCGCGGTGGAGTTGGTCCACCTCCATTGCTGCGGCGTCCTTGAGAGCCTGAAGAGCCTTTTCGTGCAGCGCGTTGGACTCCTCCTGCCGTTTGCGGAGCTCTTCAGTTGCCAGTGTAATCGAAGCCTGATTCTCCAAACTGATCCGGTGAAGCGTTGCCTCGTGATCCCGGGTCATCGACGCGATCTGCACATCGAGGT
>JBILWF010000214.1:0-5293 GCA_044370075.1 Chthoniobacteraceae bacterium
ATGGCACAGGAAGTCGCAAGGAGTGGGAGGGAGCGCATCATGACGGGCTGCAGCGGCGCACGGATGAACTTCTCCCGTGGGGTGGGCGTTCCGGCAAATCCAAAACGGGTTCCCATGAGCCGCAAGCCGCATTCCCTACAGAGCCGTGGCTCCTAAGTAAAGCACCAGTTCGGTTTGCGCACAGACCCCCGGGTTCCTGTTCAGGGCCTTCTACGCCAAAGCCTAAGAAGCGCAATTTGCAGGTCGCAAAGTTCCCTCTCCGGCGCGATGGCGGATCTCTCCCATTTCGGATTGGACGGGTTCCTTCCGGAGTCCGATGATCCCAACCTTCGTTCCCGACCTGTGGACGTGCCTGTCCGCGATGTACCCTTCACCCAGCCCATGCACCGCCCTTCACGACTTTTCGCCGCGCTGCTCTCACTTCTCTTTTGCGTGCTGCCCTCTCTTTCCCGGGCGGAAACCACGCAGCCCAAGCTCATCGTCTCGATTATCGTCGACCAGCTTCGTCACGATTACCTCGAGCGTCTGGAACCTCATTTTTCCAAGGGCGGGTTCCGGCTTCTGATGGAGCAGGGTGCGTTCCTCACGGGTGCCCATTACAATTACGCGCCCACGGTGACTGGGGCCGGACATGCAAC
Organism: Chthoniobacteraceae bacterium; assembly: GCA_044370075.1. Taxonomy (GTDB): domain Bacteria; phylum Verrucomicrobiota; class Verrucomicrobiia; order Chthoniobacterales; family Chthoniobacteraceae; genus Chth-196. The sequence continues at coordinate 639 of JBILWF010000214.1, forward strand.
TTATCTGAGCGGTTCCACCCCTGCGGGCCATGGAATCATCGGGAATGACTGGTTTGATAAACGCTCCCGCAAACCCCTCAATTGTGTTGCGGACTTGGACGTCGAGGGTGTGGGCGTTGAGGGCATTATCGGAAAACGTTCTCCGCGCAACTTCATCGGCTCCAACTTTGCTGATGAACTCCGGCTTCGCTACAACTCCCGGGTCGTGGGCGCATCGCTCAAGGACCGGGGGGCCATCCTCCCGGCCGGCAAAAAACCGAGGGGCGCCTACTGGTTTGATTCCCACTCCGGAAGCTTCGTCACCAGCACGTATTACGCGGCAGCACTGCCCGAGTGGGTGCGGCAATTCAACGCGCAAAAGGTGCCTCATGCCTTTCTGGGCAAACGCTGGACCCATCTTTTGGATCCCGCAATTTACCAAAGTCCACTCTCGCCCCCCGGAGCCTCCACCGTGGGCCGGGATTCCCCAGACGTCTTTGCCCATACCGTTCGACGATCCGCGACCGAGGGGCTTGAGACCATCGTTCCGACTCCCTTCGGGAACGAACTTTTGATCGCGTTTGCACTGGCCGCGCTCGAGGGCGAGAAGTTGGGAACCTCGGCCGCACCGGATCTGCTCTGTCTTTCGTTTTCTTCCCCGGATGCCTGCGGTCACCTGTACGGACCATATTCGCAGGAAATGGAGGACATCATCCTGCGCCTCGACCGGCAATTGGAGGGATTCTTTGCTGCTCTCGACGCCCGGATCGGTTTGCGCAACGTCGCCGTCGTGCTCACAGCCGATCACGGCGTCGCTCCCACCCCTGAGTATGCCGCCCATCAGGGGCTCGATGGCGGGCGTTTAGACCTGATGTCCCTTCTGGGGGAACTCTCCGGCAAATTGGCGGAACGGTTCGGCCCCCAGCGTTTTTTTCTCACCCCCAAAACCTTCGAAGGACAGATTTACCTCAACAACGAATCGCTGCACGAGGCGGGTGTTGCGCCGGAGGAAGTGGCGCTTTTCATCCGGAACTGGGCGCTTGAGAACGGAAACTTTGTGGCGGCTTTTACGCGGTCCCAGTTGCTCGACGGCCGCGCCCCGGGGCCCTGGGGTGATAAAGTCCTGAGGGGTTTTCATCCCGCACGCAGCGGGGACGTTGTGCTTGTTTTCAAGCCCTACACGCTGCCCGGCAACCACACCTCCGGAACAACGCACGGGTCCCCCTTCTCCTATGACAGCCATGTTCCTGTCCTGCTGTACGGCAGTCCCTTCAAGCCGGGACGCTACGCCGACCGCGTCTGGATAACAGACATCGCTCCGACCCTCAGCGCCGCATTCCGCGTCACGGAACCCTCGGGTTGTGAGGGAACTCCCTTCGTAAAGGTTCTCGCGAATCCATAACTTCCCGCAGGCCGCGCAACGCCCGCTTCCGGCTCTTCCAAAATTCCACAAACATGGAAGGGTTCCTCAACTTCTGACACTTCCCATTACCCGTGATTCTCAACGATCTCACCATCCAGTCTCTCGCCCGCGGCGGCATGATCCAACCTTTTGAAGACTCGCTGGTCCGCCATCTCGAGGACGGGCAACCCGTGCTTTCCTTCGGTCCCTCCAGCTACGGCTACGACCTGCGCCTTTCGCACCGCGAGTTTTTGATCTTCCGGCACATCCCGGGCAGCGTGGTCGATCCCAAGGCGTTCAACCCAAAAAATCTTGAATCCACGCCTCTTCAGCGTGATGCGTCCGGCAGTTTTTTTATCCTGCCGGCGCGAAGCTACGGCCTCGGCGTCGCGGTCGAACAACTCCACCTGCCGCCGGATGTCACCGCCATCTGCGTCGGCAAAAGCACCTACGCGCGGTGCGGTATTATCGCAAACGTGACTCCGGCCGAGGCCGGCTGGAAGGGCCATCTCACCTTGGAGTTCTCGAATTCCAGCGCGGCGGACTGCAGAATCTACGCCGGCGAGGGCGTGGTGCAGATGCTTTTCTTCCGTGGAGAACCCTGCGCGACCTCCTACAAAACGCGGCGTGGCAAATACCAAAACCAGCGCCAGAAGGTGACCCTGCCCAAGGTGTGATTCGGTTTGGTGAACACGCCGTCCGGCAGGACGTGAAGGCGAAAAAACACGCGGAAAAAACAGCACGCAGGCCCGGTTGGGTGCTTTCCAAGTCTCTCCGCGGCCCGGCCCGGAAACGGCGCTCCTCGCGATGGAAAATGCGGCGATAACGGACGCTGCGTTCATCAGAACAGCCGCTTCATGCCCGGAAAAATTACTTCTGTGCGCGGCTGGATCTGACGGGATTTCCCCATTCAGAAACTCCACGAGTTCTGCCCCTTGACTTCACAGGCCGGCTGGGAAGCCGACCGGTCGGAACGTTTCCATACGAGGAAATGTGGGAGCTCAACTGAGAAAAGAGTCGGTGACGGTGAAGGGATGGTGTGGGGGCATCCGCGTGGGTGCCTCAACGACTTCCCAAAAATCAACTGCTTGTTTATGAAAAAAATCAGTCCTCTGCTCAGCGCCGTCTGCCTGACCCTGTCCCACACCGGCCCGATATACGCCGGCATGGATGAGGGAAGTATCCCCCGGAAACATTCCGTGAAACCGCCCACGCATTTGCTGATCAAGGACGAGCAGCCGAAAGTTGCTTTCAAGGTCCCGGGAAAGGTCGGATGGATTAAGAGTCCCTATGACGGCAGGGTGCTGGACGCCTCGGGATTCGAATCCGGAGCGCTGGTTCGGGATCCTGTTTCCAGCAAGGTCATGCGGGTTCCCTGACCAGGGAGGCCTTCACGCGGTGTTTGACACCGGTTCACCGAACTCTTGCACGGGGCATCTCCTGTTTTGGGGGATTCCTCCGTGTTTTAAGGACGAGAAGGAGAGTGCTCCGGCGCGGGCAAAACGTGAGGCAAACTTTATGCCATCATGATAAAATTTTCGGATTATTCAATGAAGTCGAATATGATTGCGCGGCTCTCATTGGAGTCGAAATTGGAAAGCGACTGGCGTGCTTTTCGCGAAATTTATTACGGGCCGCTGGTTAAATCGGCCTGGCTTGCCGGATTTTCTCGAGATGAAAGTAAGGAAATAATTCAAGAAATTCTTGTCCATATGACAAGGCAGGGATTTCAGTGTTTTACAGCACAGCAAAACGAAAGCTTAAGTGAATACCTTTCAAAAACTGCGCATAAATGCTGGCAAAAAGCTCGGAGACGGAGGGCGTTTCAAAAAAAAGAAAAGTCTGTAGATTTAAAACTCGTTTTAAGGGACTTGCCCGCGCGGGCCTGGATCGAGAATTTTCTCTGCCAGCAGGTCACCCAACGTATCTTGGAAGCGTTTATCGAGAGGGCTGTTTTTAGCGAGACTGTCGTTCTTTCCACGCACGCTTTCCTTGTTGGACTTGCTGTATTCGAAGAGGGTCAGGACGCGGGACGCCAGAGGGAACTGGTTCGATCGATACCCGAAATTTACTCTGCCGTCACCAGAGCCTTAATGATCGCACAAAACGAGCTGGATCGCGGGGCGAGTTTGGACGAGGCGATGCAAAAAATCGAAATGTACAAGTCGGCGGAAAATTCCCTGCAGTGATGAAAATATCCGATTACCGGAGTGAGGTGGATTTCAGGTGTTCTCTAATGCGTTGCCTGTCGGACGCCAGGTTAAAATTAAAACCACGTATCCGGAATTTGGACCTCCTTTTAAGGAAAATAATTTTTTTCGACAGAATTTGTCGTGATTTGGAAAAGAAACCGGTGACGGCCTCCTTGGTTTACCGATCTCCCAGCCCGGGCACGCGCCGGCGCTGTCCGGAAATTTGTCCCATCGGAAATGAGCTGGTGGTTGGAAGGAAACCGCAGGGAAGTCGGGGGCAGAGCACCCTCGCAATACCGGAGGCAACGGCATTGAGCCGCAATCATTTCCGGATATCGCGCACCGGGGGCATGCACGTCTTTTTTGATGATATGTTGAACGCGGATGGATCAAGCAAGGGCTCCAGCAACGGAACCTTCGTCAATTCAGAGATACTTCGGCAGGGTCAGATTCCACTAAAAGACGGCGATATAATTTTTGCTGGCGGGGTGCTTTTCTACTTCTTTGATGATATAATTTGAGAGCCTTTTTAGGATGAATAGAACGTAGAATTTTTAATTTGAAGTGCTTGAAAGACAAGAATACGTCTCCCGTCAGTAGTTTTTACGATACCTGCAGGCGACAGAATAATTTTGCCATAAAATACTCTCCTTGAGAATGTTTCGACTGTGGGAATCCCCGCCGTCAGGAGCTTTTGTCAAAAAAAAACGCAATCTGTGCGGAGCGGATCCCTGCGCTGTCGCAAGGAATCGCAGGTACGAGAGAGTCCCGCTCGAGACAGTACCCGCACCTGGGCCGCGCGAAAATCGCACGTGGTCTGTGCACCCTGGAGTCGCCGCTTGGCGGAGTCTGCCCGCAGGCCGCCTCGTCGGGACTGTGTGGACGGGTGAGTCCGATTTGGGCGTGCGCGGTGCTAAATCGCGTCTATTCCGCGTCGCCGGAAAGGCTTTCCGGGATTTCCGGCAGATCGCCCACGAAGTTGAAGAGGACATTACCGGCGTAAATAAAATCACCGCTCTTCAGACGGTATTGTGTCTGTCTTTGAGCTTCCGAATTAATGAAAGTCCCATTTGTTGAATCGC
>JBILWF010000215.1:0-5288 GCA_044370075.1 Chthoniobacteraceae bacterium
GCATAGCGGATGGCATCCTCCACATCCGCGACGATTCGCAAAGTGGCGCCGCCACCCACCATGCTTGAGCGGGGTTGCACGCGAAAACGCGGAGGACGCGCCTGGATCTGGATGCCGTACACCCAGCCCCGGTCGCTCCCCGCGCGCAGCGCTTTGTCTTTGGAATAACGAAACTCGACCACGTTGCGCGAGCCGGAGGGCAACTCGACCTGTGCTGCAGTCCAGTCCGTTTCACCCGAGATACTTAAGGGTTTTCCATCCACGGCATTAGAGGCGGGCAGGCCGTTAACGTAACAGACCAGCACATCCTTGGATGCCTCGCTCGACACCTTCCAATAATAGGTCATCCGGGACGGTCCCTTTGCCACAAACTGCACGCCGCTAGACGTTCCATCGGCAACCAGGCCACTGGCTGCAACCGGTCCCGGCACGCCGTCGGCGCGGGGCATCCACACGCCAGTCCAGGGCGCGGTGAATGTGGTGCGCAAACCCCGCCGCTCGTCGATGCCCGCCGCAAGGGAGATCAACGGGGCCTCGACGCGGATCTGCAAAACGCCCTGCGCCTGCGCAGTGTCATTGGAAACCGCGATGCGCACGTCCCACACTCCCGCCTCGGAGGGCGTCCCCACAAAAGCGGTGCGCGCCGCGTCGAAACGAATTCCAGGAGGCAGAGGCGCGGGGGTGCCCACGACGCGGACGCCGGGTGAGAGCGAGAGCAGTCGCTCAAAGGGTTCCCCGACCACCGCGGTGGCGCTTCCCGCTGGCGGTAAAAGCGGGGTGGCCACGGCGTTGGAAAGTGTTCCCGTGATTTTGTATGCCCCCAGCGAACCGTATGCGGAGTAGCCCGTGGAATAGCCGGTGGCAGGCCGTTCGCCGGTAGCCCCCGCACCCACGACCAGCCAGTAAGTGCCCGCGGGCAGGAATCGCACAAGCGAGGCTCCGAGCGAATCCGCGGGACTGGCAAACGCGAGCGTGGCGCCGTTTGCATCCCTCACTTCGAGTCGCAGGTCGGCGTTGGCCGCGCGGTCAGCCTGCGGGCGCACGCTCACGCTGAGCGTGCCCCCCGAAGTGCTGAATTGGTGCAACTCCGCCAGATCCGACCGGCGAATCCACCCGGAAACTTCAAAGCTTCCGCCAGCAATCAAAAGCGGGCGCACCGTGTCACCCAGCAAAACACTCCCCGCCGAATCCGCACGGTAGCCGAACCCATTTTGGTCGCGGGCAATTACATACAAATCATCCTGCGTGTTATTGGCGCCCGCATACTCGCCCTTGCTCCACTGGGTGACACTTTTCGAAAAAGGCGCTCCCATGATCGGACCCCAACTGGTCATAACCGCCAGGTCGCCCCCGTGCCCCGGGTAGTACTCGCCCTCGCGAAGGCTGCCATCGTGATAGAGCCCCAGCGTGTGGCCGACTTCGTGGGAGATAGTATCCGCAGCCACTTTGACTCCCCCGTTAAACACCCAGCAGGTGATCGAGGAGGAAAAGGCTCGCCCCGCCTGGCTCCATGAATTGACGTAGGCCACTCCACCGCTGCCCGGAGCCGCAGTGCTCGTCGGCGTAATGATCACCCACATCCTGCGGCCGACCGCCGCCGTCTGATACACCGACAGACTCGTGGTAAAGGTCACGTCAAACGGCGCATAGTCCTCCGCAACGGCGTCGACCACCGCACGGATCTGGTCCGGCGTGAAAATGGACGGCGCTGCGGTGACGGTTTTTCCACCATTCCATGAGGGGTCGGTCACCACCGCCCCGTCAAAATCAAGATACACAACCCCCCTGGCTCCGGGACGCGTGTTAATTTCGGGAACGGCCGCCCCCTGCGCCACCGTTGCACCCACCGCCGCCTCGATGGGCAAAGCCTGCGGGAGCCCAACCGGCGGCCGGAACCGCGTGCACATCAGCGCCTCCAAAGGTCTCTCCACCATCACAACCTCGCCGTTGGGATCCGAGGCGATTTCGTACCCAACCTGCGAATCCGGAAGCAACATCTGGCCTCGCACCTCGCGCGCATTGGTATGCAGGGCAAACGTACCCCGCACATCCCGCAGCTCACCCCCGATTCGGATCCAGCCCTGTTCCTGAAGATTCATGTTCACCACGCCGGCGAACCCCTCGCCATCGAACGACGGAAGCCAAATCTCGCCACCGGGCATCACCTTACGCCACTGCTCAAGTCCCTCCGCATGGAGGGACGCAACGCGGCCGCGTTCCGCATGGGGATTCATGCCCGAGCGGACAGAGGGCAGACGCTCACCGCGGATGAGCGGTCCATGCAAGTCGGTTTGAAAACGCAACACCCGGGCTGCCGGCTCCCCGGCCGTATCGCGACTTCGGCTGTCGCGGAGGGATTGACGCGCTCCGGGGCCCTGTTCCCGCAAGGATCCGGCGGTTTGGATCTCCTGATCCGCTTTAACCGCCCCATGGATTCGGCCCTTCTCCCATGCCGTTAAGTCTGCGAGGTAAAAGAGACTCACGCTCGTTACCAACACCAACCCGAGTGTGAGACCCCTGCGATAGGTCACTTCGAGCTTCATAATTTTCTGAGGGGGGGAAGTTTACTCCCTCAAACTCTTCCGGAGCATCCGGCATGCCACGCCTCTCGCCCCGCGCGAAATGAACCGCATGTTTCTAAGTTCAGCCGTTCACCGCGCATGAGAGGAGGAAACCGGAAACACCTCAGGAGAATCACAAACTCCTGAACATGAAATTTTTTATGAAAGAATTCCGTTTTATTTTGAAGGGACGGACTCCGTCCCGTACGTCTTCGCCAGGTAATCAAGCAACAGCGTTTCCTGCTCGATCGGAACCCGGGCGCCGTATTTGCCGCGCATCTTCTCAATAGACGCCTTCCATGCCGCCCGCGGGAGCGGAGGCTGCGTAGTAATGTACTCCGCCGAATGGCACTGGAGGCAGTTGGCCATCAGCAACTCCACGCCCGCAGCCGCCTCAAATCCAGCGGTTTCAGCAGGAAGTACAATGCGGCGGGGCGCGGCGTGCACAAGGGTTTTCCCCCAAACAAGCCCGGCGAGCGCGCAAATCGGCAGAATTTTCCGCAGTGCAGAAACTTTCTTTCCTTTAATTCTCATACGTTTCCTTCCGAGTGCTTTGCATCACAAGACCACCTGCAACCGGGTGACTTCCACAACATTGCGCATGTAACCCGCAGGATTCCAAAGCGGATCGAGGGGCTGCGATTCACCCAGACGGTTGGAGGCTCTCACGCGAATCTCCAGCGGGCCGGGGCGGCTCGGAGCCCAGCGCAAAGTCCATTCCCTAAAAGAGTAACGACCCAGATCCTCCCCCAAGTCCGCCACCTTCCACGTGGCCCCCCCGTCCACCGACACCAGGACCTCCCGGATGCCCGCCCCGCCATCAAACGCAATACCGCGCAGGAGTTTTTGCTCGCCGGTTTTCCAGACATCGCCGTCCCGGGCACTGGTCAAAAAGGAACGCACGTTGAACCGTCCAATGGGCACCGTGGATTTGGCGGCCGTGCCCGGTTCCACGCAGGCCCCGGCGGTGTCGGGAATCCGGTAGGCGGTGCCGACCCAGAAGCCGTTGAAGGCCTCGTCCACGACGGTGATTTCGCTCAAATGTTTCACCCAGTAGGTGCCGTAAAAACCGGGCACCACCAGACGGAGGGGATAGCCATTAAGCATGGGCAAATCCTCTCCGTTCATCGAATAGGCAATGAGAACGTCCCCGTCGAGGGCGTGGTCCACGGACAGCGCCTTGACGTAATCCGGCGTGCCCGCGTCCACCGGGCGATCGAGGCCGTCGAAGAGCACCTGTCGCGCACCCGCTTGGACGCCAGCCTTCTCCAGCACGTCCTTGAGCCGGACACCCCTCCAGCGTGCGTTGCCCATCGCACCGTTTCCCAACTGTCCCCCCGGCACGCGCGGCTGAAAAAAACCCCTGCTGTTCCCCGAGCATTGATTGACCGCCACCACCTCGACCGGATCAAACTGCGCCCGCAATTCCGCAAGGGAAAAGGCGAGACTCTTTTGCACCTTCCCGCCCACGCGAAGGCGGAATGTTTCAGGATCCACCTCGAGGGGAATGTCCGCGAGATGATAGCGCACGAAGAAGGCGTCGTTGGGTGTGAGAATCCCCTCCTGAAAGACTTCAAAAGGCGTTTCCAGCTGCGGAGGCCGCGAGGTGAGGCGGATCAGCGGCCGTTTTTCGGGGTAACGGACCAGGTCCCGTTTACCGTTTGCAAAGGGCATCTGCACCGAATCTGCCCGCAGCGCCGCGCGAGCTGCCAGAGAAGCGGCGACGGCCGTGAGGCCCGAGTTTTGCAGAAACATTCGGCGGGAAATCATGGGGTGCACCGATCGAGTGTGCGGGAAAGCGGGGCGGGATTCAGCACCTTTCTGGTCCGGTCAGGCGTACAGGTGCAGCGAAGCGGGAGGCACGCTGAAACCCAGTGCGGCCGCCGCCGCGCTGCTCGCGAGCGCGCGGGCCTTATCCAGCGGAATGCCCAGCCATTTGGAGGCGCGCAGGACGCCCTCGTCCAGGCGCAGGGCGCTGCCCGCCAAAAGCGGGGAACCCGGAAGCCGGACCACTTCGTCCTCGGCAACCTCCATCTCCAAAGGCCCCAGAGAATACACACCCGGCCCCGCCGCCGCCGCCGCCATGGCATCGGAGACCAGAATGACGCGCCCCTCGGGTTTGGCGCGGTACAGGTTGCGCAGGACCCGGGGCGGAAGGTGAATCCCGTCGGGAATGAAGCACGCCGTCAGTTCGTCGCGCGCCAACAGACGCTGGATGATGTTGTCGTGCCGGTGCATCTCGGGAGGGCAGCCGTTCCCCACATGCGTGCACAAGGTCGCACCCGCATCGATGGCGGCGCTGATCTGGCAGTCACTCGCATTGGTGTGTCCCAAAGAAACCCGTACCCCCGAAGCCGCGGCCGCGGCGATGAAGGAGATCGCACCCTGCCGTTCCGGAGCGAGGGTCACCAACCGCACGGCGCCGGCAGCCGCTTCCTGCCAACGCTGAAATTCGGACCACTCCGGATCCTTCACCCAAAACGCAGGGTGCGCCCCCCGGTAACCGTCCTGCGAGCTGATGTAGGGGCCCTCGAGATGAAATCCCACGACGGTTTCGGCCACGGCGGAATCCTCGGCACGGTAGGCGGCAAATTGAGCGAGCTTGCGGGTGAGGGCATCGGAAGAATCCGTGATGAACGTGGCGAGAATCCGGGTGATACCGCAGGCCCTGAGACGTTCGCAGGCAAAACGCACCTCCTCCAGGGAGGGCACGTTTTGAAAATCCAC
>JBILWF010000216.1:0-5286 GCA_044370075.1 Chthoniobacteraceae bacterium
CCCCGCCTCGGGGAGCCCCCCGCGGCCCGAAGTCACCACGGCAAGGCCCGACGCCATGGCCTCCAAGACCACCAAACCGAAAGGCTCTTCCGAACGCGACAAAACCAAACACACATCGTTACCGCGCATAACCTGCGGCAGCCACCGCCGGGGAACATGCCCCAACCAATCCACCCCGGGGCGCTGCAGGGCGGGCCGCATCCGCTCCATATAGTCGGGAGAAAAAATCCCGCTCCCGTGAAACCAGACGCTGCCAGCCACCGAAAGCCGTATGGGGATCCCCCCGGCATGCAGCGCACCGACCGCGTCCAGAGCCAGGTCCAATCCCTTGTTGCGATCCAAACGACCGACAAACAGAACCCGCAAATCCCTCCGAGAACGCGACTTTTCCGGCCGGAAAGCCGCATGGTCCACTCCCGCCAAAACAGTCCGTATCCGCCCCGGATCCAGTGGGTACTCGCGCAGGTACCACCCGCGCAAAAACTCACTGCACGTGATGAAGAAGTCCGCCGCATCCAAAGCCCGCCGCGCCGACCGGCGGGGCCGGCAAAAGTTGTGCAGCCAGACCCCCACCCGTGCCCGCGGCAGCGCGGCGCGCCCCCACTCGGGCGCGAGCAAGTCGTTGGCAAATACCACCACGTCCGGCTGCAACGCCAAAAGCCGCGCGCGGACATCCCGCTGAAACCGCCCGTAACCATGCCACTCCCAGCGGCAAATCCGTCCCTGCGCCCAGTCACAAATCCTTTCCCAGCGGTTTCGCGGGGGGCCAAAAATCGAACCCACTGTGCCCGCGGAATAATGCGGCTGTCCATCGGCGACGGCGAGGACGTGCACCGCGTGTCCCAACGCCTCAAGCTCCTGCGCCACGTGGAAGGTAATCGTGGCAATCGCCCCGCCACTCACCGGCGAATAATGCTCAATCGGCAGCAGTACAAAACAAATTCGCATCAACGTACATCTCCTCTACGCACTCCCACCGCCTCATGCCGGAATCTGCAAAAATTCGCACTCGGTTTGATTCAATCCTGCAGCCCCTCCCGCAAATCTCCAAAAACCACCGACCAGGGACGGGATTCCGCGCGTTTGCGCGCCTTCCTGCCGTACTCCGCGCGCAAATCAGCGTCATCCAGTAATCGCATGAGCGCGCTGGAGAGGCCCTCTAAATCATCCCTCTCGAAAGAAAGCGCCGCGTCTCCAACCTGCTCGGGAACTCCCCCCGAGCGGCTCACCACACAGGCGGCCCCGGTCGCCATGCCCTCGAGCACCGTCAACGGACAGGGATCCTCCCAGCGGGAGGGCACCACATGGACATCCGCCCGGGCCAGCTCGCGAGGCAAAGCCAACCGGCTCACGAAACCCGGGGCGTGCACCGGAATTCCCGCCTCCTGCAACTGGCCGAGAATCCGCCGCAGCCCCGTCTGATACGCGTCCTCCGCGTGGGCGCCGTAAAAGCGCGACCCCAGAATCTGAACCTCGAAATCCCTCCGAATCCGGGAGGCTTTGAGCAACCCCCGCAGAAACAAATCCGGGGCCTTCTGCCGGTCGGTACGTCCCACGAAGCCGAAACGAACCGGCCTTTCGGGCTCCCGGGGCAGGGGACAAAAGCGGCGCACATCCACGCCGTTGCGCAGGGTTTGCACCGCGCATCCAAAATACGACTCGTTCCACCGCGCACAGTAGGAGCTGACCGCGAACGCAATGTCGACCGACCGCGCAAATGCATCCCTCCACCGGGCGGCCACGCGGTTGCAGTTGTGAAAAAGGTGGACGATTCGGGCGCGCGGAAACCGGCGCTTCGCGCACACAGCCATCTCCGGATCGTTGTGAAACAAAAGCACCGCCTGCTGCGCGTCTATGCGCTCGACAGCGCGAAACAGGCGGCGGATGTACCGTCCCTGGCGTATGTGGGCCCATCCCCTGCGGCGTCTCGCCCACTCCATGAGCCGGCCGGCGCCCCGGATCGGCGGGGGGAATGGGTAGTCCACTTCGACGGTGCGCGTCCACGGATAGGCCGCCTGCGCGGAGGAGCGCGTTAAAACCCACGGCTCGATGCCCTCCTGCGACGCCGCCCGGCACATCTCCCAAATCCACGTGGCGATGGCGCCGCTGTGGGTTGGTGTAAACGTGTCCCCCGTGGAGTTGATAAAAACCAGTTTGCGTTCCTCAGTCATAACCCGTTGCACACCTCCATTCGGGATTCGCCGAGCCGCGGGGCAACCTCCCGCTCCATCCGGAACCCGCAGCCGGGACCTGCAAGCGCCTCCCAGGTTTTTCTCCAGGTCAACTCGCAAGCCCGCGCGCGGGCCCGCTCCCCCAACTCCCCCACACGGCACGGGTTTTGGAGCAACTCGCGCAGCGCGGACGCCAGATCACCGGCGTCATCTGCGGTAAAAAACAAACCTGCATCGCCCAAAACCTCGGGTGTCCCCCCCGTGCGCGACGCCACCACCGCAAGCCCGCTGGCCATACCCTCCAGCAAACTCAAGGCGCACGGCTCATGCCACCGGGATGGCAGCACGTAAATGTCCGCGCGCTGCAGCTGCCCGGGAATGGCCGCACGCGGAACGTGTCCGGTCCGTGTGACGCACACCCCCCGCGTCTGGAGCTCACTGCACAAATCCGCGAGCCGGTCCTGATAGGGATCCCGCTCCCAACGCCCCCAATGGTTGGAACCAATGAGGCGCACGCCGAAATGAAGGCCCTCGCACGCAAGCTGAACACAAGCCTGCAAAAGCAAGTCAGCCCCCTTCTCAATTCCGGTTCGTCCCAGGAAACAGATCTCCAAACCATCCGCCCCGGGTGGGCGGGAAAGCGCGGGACAAAACGCATCGGAATTCACCCCGTTCCACACCACGCGGGAACAGTTCCTCCCGTAAATTTTGCTCACCTCGCGCGCGACGTACCCGCTCACGGCGGAGAGTTCGATGGAGGATTCCGCCAGCACGGAGGCAAATCGCGGATCGCAGCGGATTGGGTTGTGAAAATGCAGGAGGATCCGGATTTTCGGAAAACGCCGTTTGAGGCACACGGCCAGCTCCGGATCATTATGGAGGATCCAGGTCCTGTCCTGGAGCCCGTGAAAACGCACGCACCGGATCACTGCTGAGACGTAGGAGGGCTGGTCGATGCTTCTCCAGCCCCCGAGCTTTTTGCGGACGCGCAGCGCAAAGTGCCTTCCCCCAGACGGTGGCGGCTCGAAGGCGGGAACCCATATACACGGAACGTCCGGCAGGGGAGATTCCGGCGCATCCCGGGAGATGACAAGGGGCCGCTCCCCCAGCGCCATCCCCGCACGCGACGTTTCCCAGATGTGCGTCGCAATCGCGCCACTTGCGGTGGCGGTGAATGTCTCCTGGCTGTTGTTTATTTGAACCACACGCATCTGTCCTCCCCCTGTACAATCCCACTCGAAAACCGCCGCCTCGCGGGGTGTCCCCCCGGACAAGCCGAGCCTGCCCGCACCGCACCGACCGGGAAACCCTAGGAAAGGGAGGCCGGTCCATAGCGTGCCGCAAGATGATGCCACACGCCCCGGATCACGCTCCCGAGAGCCTGTATTTTCCGCGCGGTGCGCTGGCGGAGTGCGCTGCGTGAGAACCGCAAAGTCACCACACCCAGGGCGACCGCGTACCAAAGCCCCCCGTGTTTTTGAGACACCAGAAGGCTGTTTCGCACGGCATAATAAAAATGAATCCTCGTGAGGTGCCGCCCGGAACGTCCCCCCTTGTGAAGAATTCTCGCCGCGGGCACAACCACCACCCGGTACCCGACCCGCCGCATGCGCAAACACCAGTCCACATCCTCCCAGGTGAGATAGAAGCGCGGATCAAACATGCCCGCTGCCATTACCGCCGAAGTCCTCACCAGCATGGCGCAACCGCTGATCCACTCGGTGCCAAACGGCGCGGCCTGATGGCTGAGCGTGGACACCGGGTCGTGCGTCGCCTGCCCCCGGGCCAGGTTTACGCGGGCTCCCGCAAACCAGATCTCGCCAGGACTGTCGTAGTAATGAATCACAGGAGCGACCATCCCCGCCCGCGGATTGGCATCCGCCCAGCGCACCATCTCTTCCAAGGCATCGGGAGCCACCGTGGTGTCGTTATTGAGCAAAAACGCATACCTGGCCTTTTGCCGGATTGCTTCCTCCAATCCCAGATTGTTGCCCCCTGTAAATCCAAGATTGCGGGGGGACCGGATGATCTGAACCGCGGGAAACCTTTCTGCGATTTTGTCGGCGGAACCATCCCGGGATGCATTGTCCACGATGAGAATCCGCTTCGGGCCGAAGCTGCAGTGCTCCAGAGACTCGAGGCATTCGAGGGTATCCTCCAACCCGTTCCACACGACGATCACAATGAGGACTTCCACCGGTTCAGTACGCATCACCCCAGTCTCCCTTCTGCAACGGACGCGGCATCTTTGCACTCCGTTATCGGAAAGGGCAGTTCCGCCACACGGAGCGCCGGCCAAACCTCCCCGAAAAACGGATGAAAATTCCGCATACCCCTCCACCTCCACCTCCACGTGGCAGGAAGCCAGTGAGTGAGGTAATACCACCAAACCTTTGCACACGAGTGAGACCAGGACGCCAGCTTGCGCTGAAGCATGCGGGGCGGACGCGCCCAGGAGTTGTGCACAATCACCTCCCGGGGCGTGAGACATTCACACCGGATTTCACCCACCGCCGGCGGGCGCTGCATCTGGATGCTGGTTTGGTCGCCGCGCACCACCGCCCTCAGGAATTTGCCGTCAACCCGGCGCGAATGCGTCAATCGCGCATGGGCCCGCACAGCCACGGGGGCGATGTACTCGTAGTGATCGGTTCCGTCCTGCGCACAGACCTCCAGCGCCTTGTTTCCCCCCAGACTGCGATACAGCACCCGCATCGGCCACTCGACCCCCATACAGTCCTCGGGAACGCTCCGCTGCAAAACACGCAGCAGCACCTCCACATCCGGAATCCACTCGTCGGTGTCGAGCTGCAGAACCCAGTCAGCCCCCTGCGAGGCCCGCGCCAGGGCGCAATTTCGCTGCAGGGTGTCATTTGCCATCGGATCGGCTACAGCGGTGGAAAAATCCCCCGGGACAAAAACCATTTTCCTCAAGGGATCCATGGCCTCCAGACGCGCCAAACACGCCTCCACGGGAATCGGGGCACCCGTCCATCCGCGAAAGCTGCGATCGAACGACACCACAATGGTGTCCACCCACGGGTAGTAAGCCCCCACACTGCGCTCCAACCAGGTTGGATCTGCAGCCAAGACATATGCGTTAATGGTCATCCCG
>JBILWF010000218.1:0-5285 GCA_044370075.1 Chthoniobacteraceae bacterium
GGGGATGGGTGCGATTCTCTTCCGCCGCCTCTCCTCGCGGTAGGCATTCCGCCGTGATCCCGCCTCGGGATCTTTCCGGATCGCGCTCTGTCCGCGTGATTTTTACCCCCAAATGGCCTGCGTTGGTCGAAGGCAATGGTGTAACGCACGCTCCGAAAATGCAGGGGGACTGTGTCTGTGTGAGTGGAGCGGTAAATTTGAAGGGAATTGGATTATGAATACACTGACTCGATGGAACCCGTTTCGGAAGTCTTCGGAAACAGATATTGATTCCTGGCGCCTTGGGCAACGACTGGATCCCTCGCGCGAATTTGAGGAAATGTTCCGCAGCATGCAGCGCGCCCTGGCTCTTTGGCCCGCCCGCGGTTCGGAGCCGATCACTTTGGCCGAGTGGTCGCCGTCGGTGGACATTTCCGAAACTGACGCGGAGTACCAGCTCAAGGCTGAGTTGCCGGACGTCCGCAAGCAGGACATCAAAGTGAGCATTGAAAACGGAACGCTTCTTCTCAGCGGGGAACGCAAGGTGGAACGCGAGGAAAAGGGGCTGACCTTTCACCGGATGGAACGGGCCTTCGGTCGCTTCGAACGGGCCTTTGCCCTGCCGGAGAACGCCGACCGGGAAAAAATAACCTCGGAATACAAGGAGGGCATTTTGACCGTGCACCTGCCCAAAAATTCGAAAGCACAACACGCCACTCAGCAAATCCAGGTGCATTAGGATTTTCCCAGGGGGCGCCGAAGAGGGATGCGAGGGGGGAGTAAAAGAGGGGTGTGGCGGCGTGCGAGGCGGGAGACCGGGATGGCGCACAAGGAGGGGGGGACCGGTCTCCCCGGGGTGGGTTGCCTGTGGATTTTAGTGTCCGCGGATAAAAAATTGGGAGGCGGGGGCAATGGGAGCTAAGGAGGTGTGTTTTCGGGCGCAGGCAAGGGAGCGGGTCGGGAGGGGGGCTGCGGCTCTTGCCGACGCGGTGCGCGTGACGCTGGGGCCGAAAGCCAAATGCGTTCTCATGCAGCGAAAATGGGGGCGGCCACTGGCCTGCAATGATGGGGTTACGATCGCCCGCGAATTTGAACTGCGGGATGCTGTCGAGAATTTGGGCGTCCAAATGATCCGTCAGGCGGCGGAGCGTACCAGTGAACTGGTCGGGGACGGCACCAGCACGGCGACGGTGCTTGCGCAGGCCATCTTTGCTGAGGGGCTCAAGAATGTCACGGCAGGGGCCGGAGCGGCAGGGATTCGCAGCGGGCTGGAGCGGGGCCTGCGCGCCGCGCTTCACGCGCTGGGCGCCCTTGCCAAACGTGTGGAGACCAAGCGGGAAAAGGCCCAGGTGGCAACCATCTCCGCCCACAATGACGCCGTAATCGGGCAGATGGTGGCCGATGCGCTGGAGCGGGTAGGTTCCGAAGGAGCTATTACCGTTGAGGAGTCCCGTTCGATGGAGACGCGGTTGGACGTTGTGGAGGGGCTTCAGTTCGAAAATGGATATCTGTCTCCGTACTTTGTGACCGACCCTGAGAAAATGGAGGCCCTGCTCGAAAATCCTCACGTGCTGCTTGTGGAGAGGAAGGTGACGCGTCTGGGAGAGTTGTTGCCTTTGCTCGAGCAGATTGCCAAGGGTGGACGGCCGCTTTTGATTGTGGCCGAGGATATCGAGGGGGAGGCTCTTGCGACGCTTGTGGTGAACAAACTGCGGGGCGTACTCAACAGCGCGGCGGTGAGGGCTCCGGGATTCGGAGACCGGCGCAAGGCGATCCTGCAGGATCTGGCGATTTTGACGGGGGCGAAGGTGGTCTCGGAGGAACTCGGACTCGTTTTGGAAAAGATTCAAATCAGCGATTTGGGGCAGGTGCGGCGTGCCGTGATCGGCCGGGAAAGGACTATTCTGGTGGACGGCGGCGGGCGGCCCGACGCGGTTGCCGCACGGTGCGCGGAACTGCGGCGGCAGATCCACGAAAACACGTCCGAATACGAGCGTCAGAAACTCGAGGAAAGGCTCGCCCGTCTCGCAGGAGGCGTTGCCGTCATCCACGTGGGTGCGCCTTCCGAGGCCGAGATGCGCAACCGCAAGGAGGCGTTTGAGGACGCCCTAAGCGCAACACGCGCCGCAACCAGCGAGGGAATCGTGCCCGGGGGGGGATTGGCGCTCCTGCGGGTGGCGGATGCGGTCGAGGCCGAGGTAGCTCAGTGCACTGGGGACGAACGGACCGGCGTGCGGATTCTCAAAAAGGCTTTGGAGGCTCCGGCCCGCCAAATCGCTGAAAACTCGGAGGCCGACAGCGGCGTGGTGGTGCACCGCATGCAGCATGGTATTGGCAACTTCGGGTTTGACGCACTGACGGGGGAGTTTGTGGACCTGATGGAGGCGGGTATTGTGGATCCCGCCAAGGTGGTGCGCGTGGCCCTCGAGAACGCGGTTTCAGTTGCGGGCACCCTGTTGTTCACCGAGGCCACCCTGACGGAGGAGGCCTCCCCGAGGGTTTCGGGTAGACAGGAAAGCTGCTCTTCCGAGACAGAGGAGGGCCTGTAGAGGGGGTCAGAGAGCGGGAGTTGGACCGCGAGGGGGCGCCAGCGGGTTTCTGGCTCTTGCGGCGCGTCCAAAGCCCCGGGGTGGGGACACGAGAAATGTTTCCGCGCGGGCTAGTGGCCGGGCGCGAGCCTGGGGCGCCGGCACTGTGAGCGCCCTATCCGATGACCTCCCGCATGGGTTGCCAACCGTCTACGAGGTACTGCGGTCTGCCGGAAAGATCGGGCAGCGTGGTTTGAAGATCGATTCCCAACCAGGAGTATAGCGTGGCAAAAACTTCTCCAAAGTGAACGGGGCGTTCGGTGGGCTCCCCGCCCAGACGATCCGTGGCCCCGATGACCTGTCCGGTTTGGAAGCCTCCGCCGGCGAGCACTGCGCAGCCCACCCGCGGCCAGTGGTCGCGGCCTGCCTCTTTGTTTATGAGGGGTGTGCGTCCGAACTCCCCCCAGGCAACCACGGCCACATCCTTGTCCAACCCCCGCTGGTGCAGGTCCTCCACCAGAGCCGTGAATCCCTGATCGAAAAGCGGCAGGTGGGTTAGCAACTCGGAGTGGTTGTTGGAGTGAAAGTCCCAGCGTCCAAAGTTCAAAGTCACACAACGCACGCCGGCCTCCACCAGACGCCTCGCGATCAAGAAGTGCTCGTTGTTTCGCGGCGCTCCGTCCCCGTAGTTGCGGGTGTCCCCTTTGCCATAGCGTTCCCGGGTGGCCGTACTTTCCTTGGAGACATCCAGCGCATCCACCACGGCACTGGAGCTCAACACGTCAAAGGCCTGCTGGTTAAAAATATCCAACCCCTGCATCATGCCGCTCTGGTCCGCGGACCGCTTCATCCGGTCAAAGGCCCGAAGGAGCGCTCTTCGATCCTGGAGCCGGTCGGAGGTGATCTCGTTTAACTTTAAATCCGCCATGCCCTCTCCGTTGGGACGGAATGCCGAGTATGCGGGCCCCAAAAACCCGGGATGCCCCGGGGATCCGTATGGGGGGTGCCCCGCCTTGGGGGCGAGTCCGACAAAAGGCGGTACGTCTTCTGCGCGGTCTTTGGCAGACGTAATTTTGCTTACCACCGACCCCACGGAAGGCCACCCGCCGGGCGGGGTCAACACGCCCCGGGCGCTCCGTCCCGTATAGCAAATGTGCGAATCGTGATCTCCGGTAACCGATCCCCACATCGATCGGATGGGAATCAGTTTGTCCATGATTCGAGCCGAATGCGGCATGTGCTCCGATATATGAATTCCCGGAACTTTGGTCGGAATCGGTCGGTAGGGGCCCCTGTATTCGAGGGGGGCATCCATTTTGAGGTCAAACAGATCCTGATGCGGGGGAGCTCCCGCCATGTAGATCATAATGACCGATTTCACCGAATGGCCCGACCGCGCGCGGGACTCCGCCTGCAACAATTGCGGCATCGACAGGCCGCCCATGGCAAGGCCGCCCAACTTCAAAAAATCACGCCGAGTGACACCATCGCAGAAAGCGTTTCCGCGGGAGCCTCGAATTGTAATCATGTGCCGGGTGGGGTGGGTGGCAGGATACTCGAAAGGCAAAATCACTCCAGTAGCCAGCTCGTTCGTCCCGGGCGTTTTTACAGCGCACAGGGGCGATGCGAGCAGAGTCTGGAAATCAGGCGAACAATTCGCTCACGGGTTTGGCTCCCTCCTTCACCAGCTTCATTGGGCGGCCCAGCGGGGTCGTCAGTTCGCGCTGATAGTTTATGCCCAGAGCGTGGCAGACGCTCGCATGCAGGTCCGCGACCTGCACCGGCCGGTCCGCGGGTTCCATTCCGTCCTTGTCGGAGGATCCGATCACCTGGCCGCCCTTGATTCCACCCCCGGCCATAATGCAGCTGAAGACGCGCGCATGATGGTCGCGGCCCGCGTCTTTATTGATTTTCGGCGTGCGACCAAATTCTGAAAGCATCACCACCAACGTTTTTTGAAGACGCCCGGAAGCATGCAGATCTTCGATCAACGCCGAAAACGCAGGATCCATGACGGAGCCGTGGTTGCGCATTGCGGGGAATACATCCATGTGGTTGTCAAAACCGCCCCGGTTGATTTGAACAAAACGTACCCCGGATTCGACAAGTTTGCGGGCCAGCAACGCGCCACGACCAAACTCGGTCAGCCCGTAACGCTCCAGCGTCTTAGGGTCCTCTTTGTCCAGATTGAATGCCGAAAGCGAGGGGCTCTTCATCAGGGTCACCGCATCTTTGAGCGCGACCTCCGCTTCCTTGAACTGGCTGGCCGCCATCTTACCGCCAGCACGCGCATTCATCTTCGCGAGGATCTCAAGCCGCTTCTGGCCCTGCACCTGGCTGATTCCCTCAGGAAATGCAAGATAGGGGTCCCGTTCTCCGGGCAGGCCGATGTAGTAGGCTTCACAGCGCTGTCCAAGGTAGCCAGCGCGCGGCGCCATTCCTCCAATGCTCACGTACGCCGGCAGGTCCCCAATCCGGTTCGTCTCATTCACCACAAACGAACCCATGCCGGGGTGCACTAGCGCGGGATTCTGCGGATAACTCGTCTGCAGTTCGTAGGTGGCCCGCCCGTGATCGCCGTTGGTTCCAGCGATGGAACGGATCAGGGAGCAATGATGCATCTGCTTCGCCGTCTGCGGAAATATCTCGCTGATCTGTATTCCATCGGCGCTGGTTTTAATCGGCGTGAATTCTCCTGCCGTGGGACGCCCGGGCTTCGGATCCCAGGTGTCGATGTGACTCATGCCGCCGCCGTTCCAAAATAGAATGACCGCTTCG
>JBILWF010000217.1:0-5285 GCA_044370075.1 Chthoniobacteraceae bacterium
ACGGGCTGCCCGGAGACCACGCTGGCGCTGCGCCTGCTCAAAGCGGCGCGGGAGGGGGATCTGCTTGCGGACTGGATCTGGGATGAATCGCTGCTGGAAGCGATTTCTCCGGATGCGCGCGAACTGTGGATGCGCTATGTTTTCGCCAACGGTGTTGACCGGAAGACCTTTCTTGATCGCATTGACTCTCTCCATTCCCCGTCCATGAAAACAAAGACCCTCACGCTGGCGGAACAATTCAAACGGGAAGGCCTCAAGGAAGGGCATCGCGAAGGACGCCGGAAAGGGCTCCTTCAGGGCCGTCAAGAGGGCCGTGAGGAGGGGCGGACTGAGGGCGCTCGGGAGTTAGCACGGCAGGCGGTGTTGCGTGCTTTGGAGCTCAAACATGGGGAACTTCCCGGGGGACTTGTGGAGGCCATCGAACAAATCGAGAGCCTCCCGCGGTTGAAGGCCCTCATGGATCGCGCCATTCTTTCTATATGCCTTGAGGAGTTCGCCTCCGGGCTCTGATCTGCCGCGAACCACCCGGACGGAACCCTTCCCGCTCCCTCCGTTTCACCCGGGATGGAATCGGCTGGAGTACACTCCAATCCCGCCATCCGTGCCCCGGTGACGAATCCGCACCCACCGCCACATTCGGCGCTCCGGGTCAGTCCGGAACCCCCTTATGCCGAGCTGGCTCAAACGCGCTACGCCAAAATCCCGCGTATGACGTGTCCCTCCACATTGGTAAGGCGGCGCCGGATTCCATTGTGCTCAAAGGTGAGCTTTTCGTGATCCATTCCGAGCAAATGCAGGATGGTCGCGTTGAAATCGTACAGCGGATGAACCTCCTCGACGGCCTTGGCGCCAAATTCATCCGTGCGCCCCACGCTCACCCCGGGCTTCACGCCCGCTCCCGTCATCCAACACGTAAACCCGTCGGGATTGTGGTCCCGTCCCTTCGCGCCTTTTTGGAAAAACGGCATCCGTCCGAACTCCGTACACCAGACAACGAGCGTCTCCTCGAGAAGACCCCGCTGCCGCAAATCCCGAATCAGCGCCGCCGCCGGCTGATCGAGGATGTTTGCGTGCACATCGTACTGCGTCTTAAGCGCATTGTGTCCGTCCCAGTTTAGTTTTCCGCCGCTGGCATACGCACCGTTGAAGAGTTGGACAAACCGGACCCCTCGTTCAATCAGGCGTCTGGCGAGGATGCAATTTTTGGCAAAAGCCGCCTTGTCCGGGTTGGATTCATCGTCCGCTCCATAGGCCTTAAGCACATGCGCGGGTTCGGATCCGAGGTCCATCACCGAGGGCACGCTCAACTGCATCCGCGCGGCGAGTTCGTAGCTGGCGATGCGCGCCGCGAGCTTTTCGTTCTCGGGGTTCTGCTCCAGGTGCCGTGCATTGATGCGTTGCAGAAGCGATGTGGTGGCGGCATCCGCCTCCTTTGAAATGCCCGCACTCAGGTGGCGGATCGGTTTGAGCGCGCTGAGGGTCGTTCCTTGAAACGCGGCCGGCAGAAAACCCGCGCCCCAGTTGTTTGCACCGTTTTGCGGCACACCGCGCGGGTCGGGAATGGCGACATACGCAGGCAGATCCTGGTTCTCGCTGCCGAGCGCATAAGTGGTCCACGCGCCGAGGCTGGGCAAGCCGTCCAGCGGCGAACCGGTGGAAAGAAAGTTTTCCGCAGGCCCGTGCGTGTTGCTCTTGCTCGTGAGTGAATGGATGAAGGCAATGTCGTCGGTTAACTCCGCCAGATGCGGGATCATGTCGGGAACCCATTTGCCGGTCTGTCCCCGCGGGCGGAATTCGTATTGCGGCCGGGCGAGGTTGCCCGCAGGCCCCTGAAATGTCACTTCCGGGCCGCCGGGAAGCGGTTTGTCATCCCAAGCGATGAGTTCGGGTTTGTAGTCCCAGGTCTCCAGCTGGCTGACCGCCCCGGCGCAAAAAATCACGACCACGTTTTTAGCCTTGGCGGGAAAATGGGAGCCGCGCGGAGCGTAGGGTTTTGCCGGGTTGATGAACGGGGAGTGGTGCGCCTGCGCAAGCAAGCCCTCGCGAAAGAGCAGGCTGGACAGGGCAACAGAACCAAGCGCAGTGGCGCTCTGGGAGAGGAAGGAGCGGCGGTCCAACAAACGCCTGCCGGCGAGCGAAATCTGTTCTGCGGAGGAAGGCATCATACGCGGAGGAGGAAAAAACTTGGGGCCGGGTCAGGGCAGAAAAAGAAACTCGTTTGAATTTAAGAGCGCCCTGCAGAGGGAAATAACGCCCTGGGTTTTCACCGCGGGCACCGCCTCGGAGACCTCTTCCGCCGTGGCTTCGCGCCCCAAAGCCAAGGCATAGGCGCGTTGAATTTGATCGCGCACCTCCGTCCCGCATTCGCTCTGCACCCGCCCCGCAAAATGACGCGAAACCTCGAGCGTGAAACGGCTGTTAAGCAGATTCAAAGCCTGGATCGGCGTCATGGACTCGCGCCTGCGCGACGTGCTCAATCCCGCATCGGGACAGTCAAACGCCCCGAAAACCGCGTCCGGCTCCCGCCGCACCTTGTGCGCGTAAATCATGCGCTTGGAATTTTCCCGCTCAAAGATTTCCACCGGTGTAAATCCCGCAAGCCCCCCCCTTTGGTGAAACAGATTGAATCCGCGCCCGTACATCTCCGTGTTGAGCTGTCCGCACACGGCCAGCATGGAGTCGCGAATGTTCTCCGCTTCCAAACGGCGCGGGGGAAAGCGCCAAAGCAACCGTGCTTCCGAATCCTTCGCCGCCGCCGCGGCATCAAAGCGGGACGACTGACGGTACGTCGCCGAAAGAACAATACGCCGGTGGAGCTGCTTGAGCGACCAACCGCTGCGGATGAACTCGCCCGCCAGCCAGTCGAGCAGTTCCGGATGCGTGGGACGGCTTCCCACCATGCCGAAGTCGCTCGGCGTGTCCACGAACCCGGTTCCAAAATGCCACTGCCAAACGCGGTTGACCATGACGCGCGCCACCAACGGGTTGTCCTCCGCCACAATCCAATTCGCCAAGGTCAGGCGCCGCTCCTGCTCCCTGGCTTCCGGGCCAAGGCGGAGCGCCCCAAGCGCCTCGGGTACGGCGGGCACAACGGGATCCTTGGGCTGCTCGGGGTCGCCCCGGTGGAGAACACGAATGGCATCCGGCGCGCGAAAAACGCCGGCGAAAACCCTGAAGCTGTCCTCCACCCGCTTGAGCTCGCCCCCGAGCTTTTGTTTTCGCGCGAAAAGGGCGCGGCCCTTTTGCCGATCGCTTTCAGAAAGACCGGTCTCATCGAACGCCTCGGGTTTGTTTGCGGGATTGGCGGGAGCCGGGCGTGTGCGGTCGCTGGCATCGGCCACCCGCTTCCACACGCCCCCTTCCGTCTCCACTTCAATGTGATAGCGCGTTGCCAGGCGGTCCTTCAGTTTTCCCTCGCGGTCCCGGCTCCAAACCACGCGCTCGAGCGTCTGTTCGCCGGGGAGCTCCACCTCCACCCATCCCTTGCCCTGTTCATCGGACATCCAACTGCTCGCGTTGCCGTATCGGCCGTCGTTCACCAACCGCAACTCATGCCGGTCCACCGAGATTTTTTGGCCGGAAGCAGTCACCACCGCTCCCGCGCTCGCGAGCGCTACGTTGACACCGTCCGGCGTGAAGATCTCCAACTCGTCGATGCACGGCTCCAGACTGTTGGTGGTCTCCACCGTAAAGCGCACCCGCCTGGCGCGCACCGGTACAAAACGGTCCACATTCACCCGCGCGCTCACCCCGGGCCGCGCCGCTCCGGAGAGCGCAACCGGTTCAAGATCCGCCAGCATCTTATCGAGCTGCGCGATCTGCTGCCGAAGGTCCGCGGCATGGCGGCGCGCCGCACCTGCCTCGGGCGTCTGCATCTCCCGGTCCCCATATTCGACCCCCGAGAAAAAGGACTGCATCGCGTAGTAATCCTTCGAGGAAATCGGGTCAAATTTGTGATGGTGGCAGCGGGCACATCCGATGCTCAGCCCGAGAAAAGTCTGCCCCACATTGACCACGATCTCATCCAGCGAATCCTGCCGCGCCAGCCTCTTGGACGCATCATCCTTTCCAATCTGCCCGGGCAACAACACCGAGGCGGTTACCAGGAATCCCGTGGCCGCATCCTGCCCCAGACTGTCCCCGGCGATTTGTTCCCTCACGAATTGCGGGTAGGGCGTGTCAGCGTTCATCGCCCGAATGACATAGTCGCGATACGGCCACGCATTGGGACGCTCGGTGTTCACCTCAAATCCGTGCGTATCGGCATAGCGGACTAGATCGAGCCAGTGCTGCGCCCAGTGTTCGCCGTAATGTGGCGAGGCCAGCAGCGCGTCCACCATACGCTCATGCGCGTCGGGCCGGGTGTCGCCTTCAAACGCGATGCGCTGTTCCGGCGTCGGGGGCAACCCGGTCAGATCATAACTCACACGCCGCAACCATGCGGCGCGCGTCGCCTCCGGCGCGGGACTCAACCCCTCCCGCTCGAGGCGGTGGAGAACAAACCGGTCCAGCCCGTCTCGAATCCACACCATGTTTTTGGGCTGCGGCTCCTCCGGACGTGACGGCCGTTGAAAAGCCCAGTGCTGGCGCGGATCGCTCAAGCGGACGGTATCCGCACCCTCCGGCCACACGGCTCCCTCGTCCACCCAGAGCGCGAGAACGCCGATTTCGGATTCCGTCAAACGCTCGCCCTTGGGCGGCATTTTGAAGTCCTCCTGCTCCCCCCGGACGGCAGCCACAATCGGACTCTCCCCGGACTTGCCCGGAACGATTCCCGGGCCGTGGTCTTCACCGCCTCGGAAGGCCGCGGATTTCACATCCAGACGCAGTCCGCCTTTTTGTTTTTCGGCCCCATGGCAGGAAAAGCAGTGTTTTTCCAAAACCGGCCGCACTTCCCGCACAAAATCCACGGCGGCATCGCCGCGTTTGCCGGATAAAAACGCACAGGCGAGGAGCGCGCACGCCCAAAGACGTTTTCGGGGATGGGAGGGAAATCGTTTCATGGGAGAAAAAGGCGTTTAGCGGTAGGGATTTCCAGCCTCGTACAAATCCCCGATTTCCGCATCGTCCAGGGCGCGTCCAAGCAGCAGAATCTCGTCCATGCGTCCGCTCAGGCGGCGGTCACGGCGATTCCAGTTTCCGATCTGCGCGGGGCCCAGACGGGCGGGCCATGCGACCTCCTGGCGGCTCTCGCTGTCAAAGCGGCCGTTGACATAAAAGCGCACGGTCTTTGCAACCGAATCGTACACGGTGGCCAGATGAATCCAACGTCCGCGCTCGGAGAG
>JBILWF010000313.1:0-4414 GCA_044370075.1 Chthoniobacteraceae bacterium
CCACCAGTTCGGTTGAAAAAAACATACTTCAAGGCAAGGTGAATTTCTTCACCGCCCCGATTCCCGTGACCCCCCCCCGTTGCCGTGCGCAAAGCCCTTCCTACCGCCGCCGTTCGATCCCCTCGGCGCTGCCGGTTCTATTGTGGCTGCTGCTCGTTGTTGCGGGTATCGCCGGCTGTTTTTCACCGGGGGCAAAGGACCGCAAAGCGGCCCCGGCACGGGGCGTGAAACGTGGTTCCGGCGTGCGAACCGATGTCACGCTGGCCTCGGTCCATCCACGTCTCGGCCTCATTGAACAGGTTCCCCCAGGTGCCTCGTTTGTTTTAATCGACATTGGCACGGCACCGGCGCCGCCTGCGGGAACGCGCCTGCAGGCATTTTCGGGGACCGAGCCGAACGCCTATTTGATTGTGAGCACCCATCAAAAGCGTCCCTTTCTGATTGCGGACATCGTCTCGGGCACCCCGCAGAACGGGGACAGCGTGAGTTTGATTTTGGAATGCACAAATTCAACTCCGGATCAGTCTTCCGTTCGGGAGAATAGCGTTCCCTAAGGCCGTAACCGGGGCGCGATGCCTGCGCGGAGCGCGGCATCACAGCACGCCGCGCGGCGCGATTTCATTTAGGAGACATTCGTTGTGAGGACATCGCGAAAACACGGTTTTGCGCGGGCACCTGACAGGGGATGTTTTGAGGAAAAGCATGCGGCGTTTGCGGCCGTTGAGTTATCGATCAAAGTGCTCCGAAGCAGCCTGCCGACGGGGTTGGAGGCGCATGGCTTTGAGGCAACGCGGCATGGCATGCAGCCCGGGGAAATCTGCGTATGAATCGCAGATTGGAATTTTCAGGGATTCGTTCTATTGGCTGCTGTAGCGGAAGCCGATAACCCACTTATGCTTTTTGATCACTGCGCGCAGTGCCGGATGTGCTGCAATGTTGAGTCTGGATATCCGCCGCTCGAAATCAGCCTCACAAAAAAAGAAAAACAAAAGTGGGGGGGAGTTTGCATTGAGACGCGGTGTGATTTTTTGGGAGATGAGGGGTGTACGCTGGGTGAGAAAAAACCATTCAGCTGCAAAATGTACCCGCTGGCTTTTGATCCAAAATCGAGAAGGTTTTTTTTCGACAGCGAATGTCCTTTGATGGCAACGTATGTGGATCAGCTGGCAGATCCCAACAGCGATGCATCCACCCACCTCGCAGCGATTCAAAACGAGACACATGCCCTCTTGGTCCAAGACGCGGCATTTCTGAAACGAAACTTCTCCGTCGATTCAGACTACTTCGCACTCCAACAACTTCCGGTTCCACCCCTCTCCGCAACCGAGAACGAATGAACGATTTACTTCACCGCCCCGCCCGCCGGTCCCGATCCAGATCCGTGTCCATCGCCAAGGAAGTTGGCTACCAGAGTTGGACTCCAAAAAACCTCACGGTTGAGAGTTACCACAACGACATCCTGTACTTCACCAGCCGCTGGGATGCGCTGTGTCCGTACGTCTATGTCGATGAGGAGCTGCTCCAAAGCGCACCGCGGCCATTTATCGTCTATGCTTTGCCGCCCGACAGTTCGTATGGCGTTCCCATCAACGACCACTACGGGCTTGTGGAGGTAAGTTCCCCCGATTTTGAGGCGCATCCCAAGCGCGCCAAACGCTTCCGGCTTCTCGACCGGCAGTACCAGGACTTCCACCTGACGGAAACCGTCATTCCTGGACGGGAGTTAACTGTGGAATCGATGTTTGCGATGGGCAGACAGCACTTCACGGATTGCTTCATCGACGACCGCGAAGTGGAGGGCTTTGTCGACTATGTCCGCAACCTCGATGTTCTTCTTCTGCAGGTGCACGCCCCCGGCGGCGAGCTTGTGCTGACCGACGTGTCGATTCTTCTGCCTGCGTACCAGCAGGTGTACGGAAGCTTCTGCCAGTGGAACCGAGATTTTAAGAGCCGCTCCCCCGGCATCTACGCATGCCTGCTGGCCAGTCGGTGGGCGGCACGCAACGGGTTTCGTTTCTACAACCTCGGCCCCGTGGGTGATTACGGATACAAGTCGCTGTTCGTGACCCATTGGGAGCCGATATTTGCCCTGGTTCTCACCGACGACTCGCACCCGCTCGCGCAGGATCCTACCTCGCCCCTGCACCTTGATTTTAAGCGCGAGGAATGGAATCAGATCTACCGCCCCGCGTCCGTCACCGGATCCGCGGCTCCCTTCCCGGTGGGAACCGGCACGGATGTCAACGCAGAGAACGCCGAGACTGCGCCGGCTTCTTGACCTTCAGGCCCGCAGTGTCCGGGGGGTAAATCCCCGGCGGGAGGCGCCTAAAAGTGGTGCTTACCCCCGAAGCTTTCGTCGTAATCGATGGTCAGCTCCTCGCCCTTGCGAACATTTTTGAGGGCTTCCAAAACGCCCCTCTTGGTGAACCGCAGGTTGGGTTTCTTGGAATGGTTCAAGTACACAGCCAAATCCATGGTGTTGAACCCACTGGAGGGCACGTAGTAGGTCCCCTTCTCGTGGTAGCAAAAGCGTTTCAACTGCGTGATAACACCCTTGGGAAGGGCTTCCAACTCCTCACGGGACATGCGAACCTCCCTTTTCCGAACACGCGTCTTGAGCGGTGCAACACCTTTTGGAATCGGCCGGATTGCAAAGACTCCCACCCCGTGGGTTTTTGAAACGCCAAGCCGGCAGTACACTTCCTCGGTGAGATGCCGCATTAACTTGTCCTTGAGGCTGGCCATATTTCGTATCCCGGTGTGAAACAGTCGCTCCAGACCGGACTGTTGCAGCAGGGCAGAAATCCCAAGAAAGCTCCCGTTGTGTCAAACACAGAAGCCACCGAGCGGGCTCCTGGCTCATCAAACCGGGTTAAAACAGAGCTTTCGCCATTTGGAGTCCGGCACGCCGGAGTGGCTTCACACTTTCTTCACACCCCGGGAGGACTCCTTTACTGGCTCGCTTCGGCTCGCTCGAGGCATACTGAGCCGGTAATGAATTCAGATCATCCGGTTGGTCACGCGCACCACCGCACCTCCGCAGCCACGGTTCTCGCAGCATTGGGAGTGGTTTTTGGCGATATCGGAACCAGCCCCATTTACACCCTCAAGGAGTGCTTTAGTCCGGAGAGTCCGCATCACATTGCCGCGTCGTCCAATCATGTACTCGGTATCGTATCACTGATCATTTGGTCAATTACGCTGCTGATATGCATCAAGTACCTGGCATTTGTCATGCGCGCCGACAACCGGGGGGAAGGGGGCGTTCTCTCGCTGATGGCGCTGGCCACACACGCTTTGCCGGAAAATCCACGGAGGAGAAAACTCGTCGTGCTTATGGGACTCATTGGCGCCGCGCTTCTTTTTGGAGACGGGATGATAACACCCGCCATCTCGGTGCTGAGCGCCATTGAGGGACTGCGCGACGGCGGAATTTTTGGCGCCATCCCTACAGAGTCCGCCGCCGCAGCCGCCTGGACGGCCTCCACTCAAAACATCATTCTGGGCATTACCGGGCTCATTCTGGTTCTTCTCTTCTCTTTTCAATACCTGGGCACCGCCCGGGTTGGGAAACTCTTTGGTCCCATTACGTTTCTTTGGTTTTTAACCCTCAGCGCCATCGGGGTGGTTCACATCTGGGAAACCCCGCATGTGCTTGCGGCTCTAAACCCTGTTCACGGCATCCGCTTTCTCTTCGAGGGAAACGCTTCGTCCTTTGTTCTCCTGGGATCGGTCTTTCTCGCAGTCACGGGAGGCGAGGCTTTGTACGCGGACATGGGACACTTCGGATGCGGGCCGATCCGGGTGGGTTGGTTTACGGTGGCGTTCCCCGCGCTCCTTCTAAACTACATGGGGCAGGGCGCGCTTCTGCTCCAAGACCCGTCCGCGGCCGTTGCCCCCTTTTTCCGTATGGTTCCCGGCTGGGGCGCGCTGCCGCTGGTTCTCCTGGCGACAGCCGCGACCGTGATTGCCTCCCAGGCTTTGATCACCGGCACATACTCCCTGACATTGAGCGCGGTGCAGCTCGGATATCTTCCCCGGCTTTCCATTCTCCACACTTCGGAACATGCGCGGGGGCAGATTTACATTCCCCTGATCAACTGGCTGCTGATGCTTTCCTGTCTGGCCTTGGTTGCGGCCTTCAAAACCTCCACCAACCTTGCTGCTGCATACGGAGTTGCGGTGACCATGACCATGTTCATCACTACCCTTCTTTTCTACTTTGTAGCCCGCAATTTATGGGGCTGGGCTGTGTGGAAGATCGCCCCGCTTTGCGTGGTGTTCGGCGCGGTTGAACTGGCATTTTTGGGAGGAAACATGGTGAAGTTTTTCGACGGCGGCTGGTTTCCCCTGGCTGTTGGTGTGGTGTTGTTTTTACTTATGACGACGTGGCGGGGAGGACGCCTTTTGGTGA
>JBILWF010000219.1:0-5265 GCA_044370075.1 Chthoniobacteraceae bacterium
ATGGACCCCTCGCTCTACGATCGGGCCCGGGTTCAGTCCCGCCCCGGCGGCGGCGCATCACTCGCAGCCGCCGAATACACTCTCCGGGGTTACTGGCAGGATCATGACTCAAAGAACGGCCCGATTGTGGAATGGAAGGAACTGCCGGACCCGCCGCCAGGCAGCAGCGGGATTCAAATCAAAGTCCGTATTCATGAGTTACTGGAGGGATTCCGTCCGACGCGCGTCGTGCGCTTTCGACCCAACGGATTTCCCAACGTCAAACTCCCCCCGGAGGAGCGGCTGAACTGGGTTCTCGAGTAGGCGGCCTCCCTTCTGCGCACCGGCGGCGAAATGCGTGCGACTCACGCGTCATCAGACACTCCATGGCGCCTCCCCCCGAACTCGTTGCCCGTGGTTGATCTGCCTTTTACTTCCGAGTGCCGTTCCAATTCCGCGCACAGGGAGTGCCCCCGATCCGGGCTTTTTCCGGATTGTCTCCTGTGACGGTGTGGAAAAGAAACTCGCGCGGTTTGGTGCCGGGTTGTGAATAGAGAAACACCTGTTTAGTTTCACGCTGCTGTGCAGGATCTCGCCTTATCGGACTCCGCGCCACACCGGGAAAGATGGTGGCAAAAACTCTACGTGCAGGTCCTTTTTGCCGTCGGGGCCGGAATTGTGATTGGAGTTCTATTCCCGTTAAACAAAGCGGCTCCGGAGCAATGGGACGCCTCCCGGTTAAAGCCGCTGGGCGATGGGTTCATCGCTCTGGTGAAGATGTTGATCGGGCCCATTGTCTTTTGCACGATCGTACACGGGATGGCGTCCATCAGCGACATGAGGAAACTGGGCCGCCTCGGTGTCAAAACGCTCATTTATTTTGAGATCGTTTCAACCGTTGCGCTGGCCGTCGGACTGGTTGTTGTAAACTGGCTTAAACCCGGGGCCGGATTTGACATTGATCCGGCAACGATCGATCCGGAAATTTCCAAAGTTTATTTAAAACGGGCGGAATCTCAAAATCTCAGCTCGTTTCTTTTAAATGCGGTGCCAGCGACGCTGGTTTCCGCGTTTGTAACGGGAGACTTGCTTCAGATTCTCGTGGTGTCGGCGCTCGCTGCGTTTTCAATCTCCCAGCTGCGTGCGGACCACCGGGCCGGTGTCTTGCAGGGAATCGAACGTTTAAGTGAAATCCTTTTTGGGATTATGCGGATTGTCGTGCGCCTGGCACCACTGGGCGCTTTCGGGGCAATGGCTTTCACTGTCGCAAACTACGGTCTGCGCTCCCTTGAAAAACTCGGGAAACTAATGTTTGGGTTCTACGCAACATCGGCGATTTTTATATTTCTAATTCTTGGGGCGATAGCTGCTTGCAGCGGATTTTCAATCATTCGATTCATTGCTTTTATTCGGGAGGAAATTTTGTTGGTGCTCGGAACCAGTTCCTCCGAAACGGCCCTCCCGGGAATCATTCAAAAGCTCCAGCGGTTGGGATGCTCTGGATCCACGGTGGGTTTTGTAGTCCCGACCGGCTACAGCTTTAACCTGGACGGAACAAACATTTACCTGACCATGGCGGCGGTCTTCCTCGCTCAAGCCACCAACACGCCCCTCGACCTGAGGGAACAAATCGCGCTGCTCCTCGTGGCCATGATTTCATCCAAGGGAGCGAGCGGTGTCACGGGTGCCGGTTTTGTCACGCTCGCGGCAACCCTTGCGGTGGTTCCGAAAGTGCCGATCGCCTCTCTGGCTCTGCTTGTGGGAATCGACCGGTTCATGAGCGAGTGCCGGGCGCTCACCAACCTTGTCGGAAACGGAGTCGCAACGGTGGTCATCAGTCGGTGGGAGGGAGAGGTGACGGCTGAGAGGCTTCGTGAAAACCTAAGCGTCTCACGAGAAGTCCCGCAGCAGGTCCCCCGGTTGCCTGGCCAGGTTTGATCTGCGCACTGAATGCGGGAGCAAATTCTTGACGCGTTGTTTGTTTTGGAGCCCAACAGGCGGTATACATTCGTGTAACTAATCACCGGAGCCCGCCGCCGGGCGTTCTCCGTGTTTGACGTTTCACCCCACGCGCTGACATGACTCTTCCATCCCCGCTCGATACTTCCCGGCGGCGTTTTCTTTTTGCCAGTCTGGGCGCCGCGGTCGGCACCTCGCTCGCACAGGAGGCGGAAACGCAGCCGTGGAACGAGGCCGTGCGCATCCTCCGGGGCGCCGTCGATGGCGGCTTGATTCGTTCCGCCGTGATTCACGTGACGTCCCACCGGGAAAAAAAACCGGACGAGCTGTGTTTCGCCTTTGGCAAGGACGCGTTCTCGGAAGCGATGTTTTTACTCGGCTCCATCTCCAAGCCGATTGTGATCACCGGGCTGATGACTCTGTTCGAAAAAGGTGCGTTTCGTTTGGAGGACAAAATTGCTCGGTTTCTTCCCGCATTTCGCGGGGACGGCCGGGAGGACGTAACCGTTCGCGACGTGCTTACGCATACCTCGGGACTGCCGGATCAAGTCGCCCACAATGCCGAACTGCGCAAAAACCATGCTCCCCTTCCCGAGTTCATCCGTGCCGCGGAGCGGACTCCGCTCCAATTCAAACCGGGAAGCCGATACGAGTACTCCAGCATGGGGATCTTGTTGGCCGCCCACATCGCGGAGATCGTGACCGGCGAAGACATCCGGGCGTTTACGCACCGGACCGTGTTGGAGCCCCTGGGGATGAAGCGCTCGGCGCAGGGACTCGGCGGTTTTGAACTCAAGGACGTGGAGCCGATGCAAATCGAGCACGCAGCGCCGGAGGCTGGCGGCGGCGACCCGTCGTCCGCCGGATGGGGGTGGAACAGCCCGTACTGGCGGTCGTTGGGCGCTCCGTGGGGCGGCACTCACGCATCAGCCGGCGATGTTTCCAAATGGCTTTCGGAATTTTTGCTGGAGCAGGGCCGGGTCTTGCACCCCGATACGGCCCGGAGGATGACTTCCAACCACAATCCCGCCGCCTTCCCGTCCCGGGGACTCGCTTTTGATGTGGGGCCGGCCCTCGCGCGCCACGGGGTTTCCGAGCGCGTGTTCGGCCACACCGGCTCCACCGGGACGATTGCGTGGGCGGATCCGGTCTCGCGTACGGTGTGCGTGGTATTGACCACCCTGCCCGCCCGGGCGGTGACCCCGCATCCGCGGGATCTGGCCTCGGACGCGGTGGCGCGCTCAGCTGCCAGCATGCGTCCCGGCACACGCGGGTAAGGGATCCTCCCCCGCACGCGGGCGCACGCTTCCGCCCGCCTCCACCCCAAGGCTGTCGAAATCCCGGTCGTGGACGCTTTGCAATACATATGCAGGCACCGGCAGCAGGATGCGCGCGGGAAGGCGCCACCCTCCCAAAGAGACCGGCGATTCCTCCGCGCGCACTTGGTGTAGGGTTTTTGTCCGACAACGCAGAAGCCCCGGATCGCGTACCATCCCAGCACTCACCCCGCACGCACGCGATCGCTGAACATTTCTGACTATGAAAAAAGCCGCATTTTATGGTGCTCCCCAAAACCGGTTACTCGTCAGTTTGATGGCCCTCGGTCTGACTGTTCACCCCATGCAGGCGCAGGAGTTGCCCCCGCTGCCGGCCCTGCCAGCGGGCGGCGTGCTGCCACCGAAAGCCTCCACAAAACCGCTCCGGGTTCAACCGAACGCTGGAAACCCCAAGGAGGTGGTCCCCATTCCCGAAAAATTCCGCACGCCGTGTTTGGTTTACTCTCCCGAACTGGCGCTGAAAACGTTCAGCGTTCCGGAAGGCTTTCACGTGGAATTGGTGGCTGCCGAGCCGATGGTTGAATCGCCTGTGGCCATTCACTTTGATCCCCGGGGACGCATGTACGTGGTGGAGATGCGCGGCTACATGCAGGACCTCGGGGGCAACGGGGAGGATTTACCCGTCGGACGCATCAAGCGATTGGAGAGTTCCAAAAACAACGGGGTGTACGACAAGGCGACCGTGTTTGTGGACAACCTCGTTATGCCCCGCGCCGTGATGGCGTTTGGCGAAGGGGCGCTAGTGTGTGTGCCGCCCAACCTTCTCTACTACCAGGATACCAACGGCGACGGAGTCGCCGATGAACACACGGTCATCGACGACAAGGTCGGACAGCTTGGCGGCCAGCCCGAGCACATGCCCAACACGCCCATCTGGGCGCTCGATAACTGGATTTACCTGTCCCAGCACGGGACGCGTTACCGGTTTTCGGAAGGCGTTTGGATCAAGGACAGCGTCACCACGCGGGGGCAATGGGGACAATCCATGGATGACGAAGGGCGCCTGTTTTCGAACTCAAACGGAAGCCTTCTCAACGTGAACTACCTGTCCCCGGCCCACTACGCGCGCAGCCCGCGTTTTGAATCCCCGGAGGGTCTGTATGTGCCGGTGATGAAAAACGGAACGGTGTGGCCGACTTGCTCCTCGCGGGGTTTTCAGAGCGGTTTCCGCGAGTCTATCGTACGCAAGGAAAACAGCACGCTCGTGAATGTCACGGCGGCCTGCGGACCCTGCATTTACCGGGGGGACCTTTTCGGGGGCGACTTTCGGGGGAATGCCTTTGCCTGCGAACCCGCGGGAAACTTGGTAAAGCGCATGCTGCTGCGCGAAGAAAACGGCCTGCTGACCGGTTCGCATGCCTACGAACAGCGTGATTTTTTTACTTCCACCGACGAAAGGTTTCGTCCGGTGAACCTCAATGTGGGTCCCGAGGGGGCGCTCTACGTCACCGACATGTATCGTGGCATCATCCAGCACGCGTACTTCATGACGCCGTATTTGACCGAATACATCCGCACCCGCCAGCTCGAGCAACCCATCGATTGCGGTCGGATCTGGCGCATCGTACCCGATGACGCCACGCCCCGGCCCGTGACGCTACCCTCCAAGCCGGCCGAATTGGTGCAATTTCTTTCACATGCCAACGGCTGGGTGCGAGACACCGCCCAGCGTCTTTTGGTGTGCGCGGGCGATGCCGCAGTCAAACCGGCGTTGCGCGCCCTGCTTGCGCTTCAGAACCCGCCGCTCACCCGCCTCCACGCGTTCTGGACTTTGGAAGGGCTCGGAGAATTTACGCCTGCAAAAAACCCCGGGGCTGCGGACGCGCTGCGGGCGTTCTTCGCAGACAGCGATCCGCGCCTTCGTGCCGCCGCCGTCAAGCTGAGTGATGCAGGCATGGCCGCCGAGGTCGCAGCGCTCGCAACAGACCCCGATGCCAAAGTGCGGGGCGAGGTCGCATTCCGCCTGGCCTCGCTTCCAGCAGCAGAAATC
>JBILWF010000220.1:0-5257 GCA_044370075.1 Chthoniobacteraceae bacterium
TTCGACCGCGAGTGGTACATTTTGAAGTGACCGGTGACACGATGTTGCGGAAGCGCGCTCCGTCCGCCGAACCGATGAGCTGGTTGAGCTTTTGCCAGGGATCCGCCTGTTTGATCTGTGCTTCGAGGCTCTTGGCGAGCTCACCCTGGTGCTTTTTGCGCTCCTCGTCACTCAACACGACCGCACGCTTGGCGTGGGCGGCATCCTGCGCGGCTTTCGCGTTCTCGCTGAGCCGGCGCAGATCCCCTTGAATGGTCTGCTGGTCATCCATCGTGGATCGGGTGCCCCAGTGGCTCTCGAGTTGTTGGCGCACGGCGGCCTCCACACCCCTCGCTTCGGACAGGCACTGTCTGGCCGCGTCCAACTCCTGCTGTTCACGCTCGATCGTGTGGGCATCCCGGTTGAGCCAGTCGTCCAAACGGCCCCGGTCAATGGCGTGTCCCTCGCGCGCGGCGAAATCGCGCAGCCACCCGTCCACTGCATCACGCGCCTCACACCAGCTTGTCTCGAGCGAGAGCACGAGCTTTTGCTGCTGCTCCAGACTGTCGAGATGCGTGCTCCGTCTGATTTGAAAGTCTGCATGCTCTTTCCCAGTACGCCGCTCGTGGGTCACTGCGGCGTCGTATGCCGCGGAGTCGTCCTGCTCCACCGCTGTAACGGGGCGGCCTCCCAGCAGTGCGCTTCGCTCGACCTTTTTTCGGTCCAAATTTTTGCACGCTTCATCCAGCGTGGCGCTTCGAGAGTTCAACGTCTCGCGCGCGACCGCAGCAGCTTCCGTTAATTTTCCAAGCAACCCGAGGCTCCCATTTTCCTCCCGCTGTGTTTGCTCAATTTGCTGCGTAAGGAACTGGTGCTCCCGAGTGCCCGCTTCAAACCAACGGCAAAAGGCCTCCGGATTTTGGACATAATCCGGTTTGCCTCCGGAGAGTTCCGGTGTGGAAAAATTCGCGGCGGAGGCGGCCAGCCCGCAAACCGCGGCATGGATCACCCCGAGGGCGGCGGAATGTTCCTCAACCGCGCCGTTCCACTCGGAGCGGGCATTCGCGTGTTCGACTTGGAGGGCGCTGTGCGCGTTGCGCGCGTCGCCCTCGTCCCTTTCGGCTTTTTGAAGCGCATGCGAAGCCTTCTCCAGGAGCTCGCGGGTCTTGCGCAGGTGTTGCTCGGCGCGGATGCGCTGTTCGTCCTGCATGTCGAGGACATGCAGGCGGCCGGCGGTGTCCGCCTCCTGCCGTGCCAGTTCCATATCGCGTTGCACGGCGGGTTTTTGAAGAAGAGCGGCGACCTGCTCCAAATCAGGACTGTAGGCCGCGGCTGCGGCGGCCTGTTTTTGAAGGCGCTTGAGATCCTGGCGGTGTTTTTCGACCTGTTTTGTTTTTTCAACAATGCGGGCTCCTGCGGTTGCAAGATCCTCCCGGAGCTGACGGGCCACCCGCTCCCGGGATTCCACTTCCTCTTCGAGAGCCCGCAGCACGGTGGATTTGTGCGCCATCGGCTCTGCGGCATGGGGATGGTCGGATGAACCACACACAAGGCAGGCCTGTCCCGGAACAAGCGCCTGCCGCAAAAGCGCAGTATGGTTCGAGGCGGCGGCTTCTGCGAGGCGCAGGCTTTGACGCGCTTGCACAAGTCGTGTTTCGGACTCGGGGATGCTCTTTTCACTCAGCGTCTGCTGCAGTTGATGATCCCGATGCATCTCCTCTTGAAGCGTGTGGAGGGAACCCTCAAGGGTCTGCCGCTGCTCCGTGACCTGCTGTTGGTCCGCGAGATAGACCTTCAATTTTTGAAGTTCTTTTTGCAGCGCCGTGGCGTTTCTACGCTCGGCAAGGAGCTGCTCGGGATCGAATGCGGCGGCTGCTATGGAGGCTTGGTTGAAATCGTTTTCGGACTGGTCCCGCAGCGCGCGCAGAGAGGGCAGGGCGGCGCGGGCCTTCTCCAGGAAGGCGGCGGCCCCGTCAGTCTGTTTGGACGTATGATCCACGCGCTTCGCGAGCTGTTCTTTTTTTGTACGCAGCCTCCGTTCCAATTCAAAACGCTCCATCCACATCGCCGTTTCCCTAGCAAATGGCTCGAAGGGTCCGACGCTCAGAAGCTTTTGCTCAAAGTGCCGCCTGTTTTTTTCAAAATTGGCCAGCGCGCGAGTCAGGCTGCTTAACTCATTCTCCGCTTTCTGAAACAGCTCCTGGGCCCGGGCATGCTCGCCGCGCGCGAGGGATGCGGCGTGCTCCAGCTGGAGGACTTCACCGTCGATGGCACGGGCCTTGGCAAGCTCCGGGGCAAGTTCGGCGCGCCGCCGAGCTGCCTGCTCGAGCGCCTCGGCGGCCGCTCGGTGTCGCTCCTCGACGGCGAGCGCCTCTTTCAAAAGCGCAGCGTCACGCTCACGCAGCGCGGCCATGCGCCGCAGTGCCTCCTCCCGCGCCGCGTACGCCTGTTTTTCCGCCGTTCGCCTTGAACCCGCCTGGATTGAGGCGGTTCGAATCCACTGAATCTCCCTTACCTTGGGCTCGTTTTTCTCCACCTGGAGGCTCCATCGGGACACCGTGCCGGCGGCTTCGCCGAGTTTTTTTTGGTACTCGGTCTCCACGCGAAACCACTCCAGCTGTTTGCCGCGAATGGCCAACGTATGTTGGAGTTCGGCGAGAAACTCATCCGCCCGTGCGAGCTCCCGGTCTGCCTGCGCGCGAGCCTCGTCGGAAAGGGGTGGCGCCGCCCCGATCTGGTCGCGCAACATCTGCACGGCGGTTTCCTCCTGCTTGGTGCGCGCGTAGATCGCGGCAGAGATTTTTTCGAACCGTTCAGTGCCCGTAAGCGCCTGCAGGATCTCGGCGCGGTCGGCGTCACGCGCCTTGAGAAAGGTGGCGAAGTCCCCCTGCGCGAGCAAAACGGCCCTGCGGAATTGATCAAAGGAAAGGCCGACCTTAGCTTCGATTTGCCGCCGGATTTCATTTGGAGTTCCCGCCGCCGCCTCGTTGGCTCCCGTTCCGCAAGGGGTGTTTCCCTTCCAGAGGAAGTGCTGTGTCTTTTGCAGCGCGCGGTCGGCCTTTGACTTCGCACGATGCACCTCCCAGCGGGCAGTGTACGCGCATCCGTCGACGCCGACAAACGCTACCTCCGCGAAGCCCTCCCCGCAGCCGCGCCGCAGCAGGGTGCGCACGTCGTTTTGCTGCAGCTCCCCTTTTGCATCCGCCATGGCCACGGTTCCTGCCACCGCAGCCATGCGGGGCGTCTCGTCGTAAAGCGCAAGACACAACGCATCGAGAAGGGTGCTCTTGCCGGATCCGGTTGGCCCACTGATGGAAAAGAGTCCCACGTGCGCGAGGGGATCCTTTGTGAAGTCGACAGTATGCTCACCCGCGAGGGAGGCGATGTTGCGCAGCGATATTCTGAGGATTTTCACTCTTGGACCTCCGATAGAATTTCACGGAAAGCCGAAAGCAATGCGGCCTCCGGTTCACTATCCGCGTGGCGTTCTCGATATGCAGCCAGCAGCACCTCAAGGGGATCGATGGAGCGCAGGTCCCCGAGGTCTTCCCGGGTGCCGTTGTGAAGGCCGCCGGCAGGTAATGACCTGGGTTCAAACTTGGTGCTGGCCAGCCGCACGGGTTTGCCCGCGAGGGCCTGTTCGATCCGGTAACGCCTCTGCGGATCGGGGCCGTCATCGAGGTAGCGCACCTCCAGAAACGGATGCTTGTGCGGAGAATCCGGTGCGCCGTAGTCGGCCGTGCGCAGAATTTCCTCCAAAGCGTTCATGGGCACAGCCGGTCCCTTGGGAAGGCTCATCAAGGGAACCGATCGGGGAATTTCGAAGGATCGCTGCGCGAGCAATCCATCCGGCCCAAACTCCAACTCGCACAAACGGTGCCGGTACTCCCTTTCCGTGAAGGAAAGCGGTATGGGACTTCCGGAGTACTGTACGCGGCCGCTGTCGAAGCTCTGAGGTTTGTGCAGGTGCCCGAGGGCGACGTAGCACAGATCGGGCGGGAAGGTTAGGGCCGAGAGCGACTCGAGGCCGCCAACGACCAGGCGCCGTTCTGAATCGGGGGACTCCGCCCCCTCTGTGAGATGGCAGTGGCCCATGCCAATCAACACGGCACCGGGATGGCTGGAGTCCCGCAACCGGACAGCCTCTGTGCAGACATTTCTGTAAAAAGCCGCCATACCCGCGGTGTAGGCGTCCTGTGCTCCGGGCGTGAGGGGCAGGTCGGCGGTGCGCAGGAAAGGAATCGCCACCGCGATTCCGGCAACCTCTCCCGATGCGTTTTGAAGGGGCACGAGGAATTTCGCGTACCGGATGTCGCCGGATTCGCTGCGCTCTATCGTGCCGAACACGCGGACTTTAAACCGCTCAAGCAACGGGCCGGGCGCCTCCAGACGGGCTGCGGCGTCATGGTTTCCCGCGGTGACAACCATCTGGAGGCCGGGGTGGATTTCCGCTGCCCGCTGGAGGAAGCCGAAGTACAGGCGCTGAGCGGAGGCGGGAGGATTGACGGAATCAAAGATGTCGCCGGAAACCAGGAGGACATCGGGTCGGCGGGCTTGGATCTGTTCAAGGAGCCATTCAAGGAAGGCAGCGTGTTCGTAGTCGCGGTCGTATTCGTGAAAGGTCTGGCCGAGATGCCAGTCGGCGGTGTGAAAAACGCGCATGGGTTGCAAGGTGGTTTCGAGTGTCCCTTATTGTCGCACACGGGCGTTTGGAAGGGGACGGCTTTCTCAGACAAGGGTTGTCATCGAGGTGGCTTCACGGGAGGTGCAACCCGGGATACCCCGCGGAAGAGGCTCGCTCCGGGTTGCAAAACGGCTTGCGACATTTCACTGCGCGGGGAGATTGGTTTTCATGACACCCCGTCTGGCGATTGCGAACGGTGCCCTGCGGAGCCCGGGGGAGAACCCTCTCGGTTCCGGGTTTCTTTTTATTCTTTTGCGAGGCCGCGCAGACGCTGGCGAACGCCATGCTTGAAGGAATCTCCAAAACAACAGATGTGCTCGTGATAGGAGCAGGGATGGCTGGGTTGTGCGCGGCTTCGGATTTGCAGAGCCGCGGATACCCCGTGCGCGTGGTGGACAAGGGGCGTGGTGTGGGAGGGCGAATGGCCACGCGCCGCATCGGGGAGGCGACCTTTGACCACGGGGCGCAGTACATCACGGCTTCGGATGTGCGCTTTGAGGCGATGCTACAGAGCGCGCGCGCGCAGCGGGTGGTGCACGCGTGGCCCCCGGGACAGTCTTCGCCGCCGCACCAGAGCCTGGGTTGGCTGGGGCG